>JACRPH010000073.1 GCA_016214025.1 Candidatus Woesearchaeota archaeon | reverse complement strand
TCATCTTATAATCATAATGCATGCGGAATTCGCTGGCAAGAGCCTCATTATTACACTTTCTGCACCTTGCTTTCACACCTTGCCCTAACATCATTTTAAGCTGAAGAATGAGAAGGGGTATTTATAGTTTTGTATTTTGTGGAAGCGGGTTGTTAGGGGTTATTTTTCCTCACAAAACCACGAATTGCACTTTCTAGTAGTTAATCACCTTTAAATATCAGATTAATTTAATTCATTTATGCATCCGTTTTGGAAGAAAGTAGAACATGTGAACCATCGCCTGATTTTGCCAGCTATAATTCTGCTGCTGTTCGTAATCATATTTGAATTATTCATCCACAT
This sequence comes from Candidatus Woesearchaeota archaeon, assembly GCA_016214025.1. Classification (GTDB taxonomy): domain Archaea; phylum Nanobdellota; class Nanobdellia; order Woesearchaeales; family GW2011-AR9; genus JACRPH01. The sequence continues at coordinate 25,509 of JACRPH010000073.1, read as the reverse complement.
TGAGAATCATACTTTGGAATTAGCAGTAATGATTGCTGATTATATTGTTATCGCTGTATTTGTGATAGATTTAATCTTTTTAGGGATTCATGCGAAGAGCACCAAATTTTTCTTCAAGAACTATTGGCTGGACTTAATCGCAGTATTTCCGTTTGCCCTCACTTTTGGGGTCATCGGAGAATTCTCACGCCTCTTTCGCGCGTCTGAAGAAGCGGTAGGAGTTGGACAGGCTATCTTCCATGAAGGGGTAGAAGTAACTAAAGCCACCGCCAGAGCAGAACGGTTTCTTAAAGTGGGAAGGGGAATTAAAATCGGAGCCAGAGTGTTGAGAGTGGTTTCCAAGACGCGGTTATTTACTAGATTTCATCGCAGAAAGTTGAAGCATGTAAGGATGTGATTATAAATAAAACTGGGCCCGAGGGGACTTTCTTGCCGTTACATTCTAATGCATAACTGGCCATTCGAACCCCTGATCTTCGCCGGATTCAAAACCGTCTTCAAGCAAAGCTTACGCAAAGGTTCATGTGAAGGCGACGTCATAGCCACTGGACTACGAGCCCATGAAACAGTATATTTAGCTATTATTTAATAAGATTTCCTGTGAAGAATTGTAAAAAAATAAAAAACTATTTCTTTCCGTATATATATGCCACTACGGTTCCGTAGATGATTCCCATAAACACGCCGATTAGGAACATAGACGTAAACATCGCTGCCAATCCCTGCATGTTCATCATCTGCGGAAACGTTGCTGTGTACCATTCTTTTTTTCCAGGCAGCATCCCGAATACAAAACTAACTATGTTCAATACAATTCCGGCAACTACCCCGGCCAGAACTCCTTTTTTCCAATTCATGTGTAACACCTCCTAATTTAAAATTAGTGCCCTCACGGGGAATTTCCTCAAGTTGCGCTACGCGAACGTAACCTGCTTTGAACCCCGGTCCCAAGCTCCGCAAGCTCGTATTCTATTGGCTTTACCTTCAATCTCTGAAGATTAAATGTATCCAAGCTAGACTATGAGGGCACAAAAGGCAAAAAGCGGCGTTGATTTTTAAAACTATTCCACCAAATCATAATCTCCATTGATTACTATCGGCTGCATGGCTTTTATTTCGTCAGTATAAATCATTTCTGGTACAGGATTAAGAAGATAAATCCCTTTTACCAGCACGTGGGCAAATCCCATCTCCAAGAAAGCATTTCCACCAATATAATTTTGGATTCCGTGCCTTTCCCCGTTAACCACCAGAACCGCATCGCTTTCCATAATCTTCTGGTAGTATCTACGAATTAAATCCGATTGGACCTTATTCCTTGCTGACTCGCTATGCCTTTCTTCAGCATTTTCCAGTGCAGCATATTCTTGGACAAATTCCGGAAGAATTACTTTATGTCCTCTTGCCCGAAGTTCTCTTTCTGCTTCCAGCATTTTCTGCGCCAGAGTCATGCTCCCGCAGATGGCGATTTTCATAGCCCGAAGAATTAATCATTGGTTTAAATTAATTTTGGGGTTAGAAAACATACATTTTGGAACAATTTAAACTGTTGACAAAACTAAATGCAAAACACGCTCAAAAACAGTTATTTACGTTCAACAAATGAATTTGGCGATTGCCTCAAGATTGTGTTGGTGCAGTTACTATTTGCAAGTAGTTTCGTTCAGAAAGATTTATAAATAGCTCTGCCCCCTAAAGCGGGATGATAGAAGTAACTAACCTCACAGGCTCCCATTATCATTACCATCCTTTATATTCTAATTGGGAAGGCTTAAAAAAAGTTATTCTGTTTGCAGAAGGAGAACAACGTAGAAGGGGCAGTTGCTACATTCCTAACGGCACAGTGTGGGTTTTTGGAAAAGAAGACCATAAATACCGCACCGAAATTCTTGACACTGATGTTGGCTGCGGGATGGCTGCCTTTGCATTGGAAGAAGTAAACCCTAAAAAAGCAGCCAATGAAATTTGTGAGCATCTTCGGAATAAGAATATTCTAGGCAGAGGAAATCACTTTGTAGATATCTGTTCTCCGATCAATTCCAGTAGCATTGGCACTTTTAATGTTTCAGAATGTAACCTTCTTCTGATTCATACCGATGGGAAAAATATCCGAAAGAAAGATCATAGAGTTCCTCGCACTATTGAGGAAGCTGTTGTTTGGGAAAAAGAAGCATCTGGTTTTCGCCAAAAAATGGGATTAGAACTCTCTGAATTAATGGGGGTAAAAGGAGAGCTAATGGGAGACTGGACTCATAATTCCGTTGAGGATGCCGGGGAAGAGATAATTTACCGTAAGGGGGTCATTAAAGTTATTCCGGAAAAAATCCATATTCTTCCGGCAAGCTTAGGAGAAAAAATTTTATTGTACACGGTAAGCCCACAGTATCTTCCACCTTATTCCTCTTTTCCCCATGCTACCGGCCGTAAGAGTTCCAGGGGCGAGAGTAAAGTCTCTTTAGATAGAATCCCAGAATTGCGCCAACGGGTTTATATCCCTCCGCAGATTGCCGATACTTCTTTGCGGACTGAACATCCTGATTGTTATCATTCATTTAAGCCAATCTTGGAAAAATTGGGGCCTTATATTATCTCTTTGGGAAGTGCAGATATATTGAGTTACGTAGGGAAAGTTTAAGCTGCTTGGAGTAAGTGAATTTCTTTACTAGATCCATTGAGGGTTATAGCTACATTTATATGCGGCTCTTTAAGAGGAGTGTTGTCGTCAGTCTCATATTCTTGTTTAGGGCGCCAAAACTTTCTCCACCCTACATGATAATTTTTGTCTTGACAGGCATTTATTTTTTCTGCTTCGCTTTCTAACAATTTTAATTCAGGTTCAGTGATGGGAAACACTAGCAAAGCGGGAGTACCAGAGTATGGGTGAGCATTATTGTATACTGTTCTGATGAGCACAGGAATCTCATGATCAGCGACTGTTCTTTGGAGTTCTCCTTCGTGCTTTTTAATCATCCACACTTCTTTACATCTATCAGTGGCTTCCCTTAGCCATCGTCCAACCGCTTCTAACTTCTCTTTTGGGGTGGGCATTTCATGAAGCACTTTCTCTTCGGGGATTTCCCCCATTAATTCATCTAAGAATTGTTTAATTCTCTGGAGTTCAAGCTGCTCCTGCGGGTCAATAGGCTCGCTCCCTTCTAAAGTTGCAACTGCCTGCTCCCATCTCTTTGATGCCTCTTCAGCTAGTTTTTCCAGTTTGTGAACTAAATATTCTTCTAAGAATTCGGTTTTTTCTAGACTCAAGCTTCCGGTGACTCTAGGGCCAAATTTAACTAGGCTCTGGTTTGCGCTAACCAACACTTTTTGTACTTCTCTTAAAGCTTTAATTCTTTTAGCAAGGATTCGGGAGATTTTGTCAATCTCAGAGTAAGTGTCCTGTAGCTTTACGTGGGCTTTATTTCTGTCCCAGATCTCAAATAATCCTTTAAAGATAACCATGAGCTTTTAGAAAAGAAGGGGGTATTTATACTTTTGGATTAAATTTAGCCAAAAACTTGTATTTGTTTAGCATCATATGGTCAAAATCCATTCCAATTTCACATCAAGAGCCGCAGGGGGACTTGCCCCATACGGGGATGCGGCTCTATCGATATTTACAGCTTGGATTTTGAAGATGCTAAACAAATACCAAAAACTTAATTAACTCTTTGACTGAATATCCAGAAAATGCCACAACTCCTCTCCCCTGCCGGAGATTTCAGCATGCTCGCTGCTGCGATTAAAGCCGGAGCGGATGCAGTCTATTTTGGAGTCCGCGGATTGAATATGCGCGCTGCTGCCAGTAATTTCTCTTTAGCCGAAGCTAGGAAAGTTATTGCTATTGCTCATAAAAACAATGTAAAAGCTTATTGCACCATTAACGTCATTATCTATGAAAAAGAATTGTCATCACTCTCAAAAACATTAGCCTCATTAAAGAAATCCAGAGTAGATGCGGTTATCTGCTGGGATTTAGCGGTGGTCAAGAAATGCAAAGAGTTAGGTATTCCCATTCACCTGAGTACCCAAGCAAGTGTAAGCAATTCCGAAGCCGCATTATACTGGAAAAAGTTAGGTATAAAAAGAATTGTTCTGGCCCGAGAATGCTCTTTAGAAGATGTTAAAGACCTCAAGAAGAAAACCGGATTGGAAATAGAAGTATTCGTACATGGAGCAAGATGCATCTCTTTATCCGGCAGATGTTTTATGTCGCAAGAATTGTTTGGCAAGTCAGCTAATCGGGGAGAATGCCTCCAGCCCTGCCGGAGAGATTACTTAGTTACAGATGAAGAAGGCAAGCAGATGAAGCTGGAGAATAATTTTGTGCTCAGCGCCAAAGATTTATGCGCCCTTCCACTTTTACCAAAAATTCTCTCCACCGGAGCAGATTCCCTGAAAATCGAAGGCAGAAATCGGGGAGCAGAGTACGTGTTTAAAGCAACTAAAGTCTATCGCGAGGCTGTAACTGCAATTAAACTGAAGAAATTCAATGAAGAACTGATAAAAAAGCTCACTGAAACCCTGACCGAAGTGTACAATAAAGATTTCTCTGCCGGATTTTTGGTAGATTATCCCCATCACCAGCGCTGTAATGTTTACGGGAGCAAAGCTACGATAGAAAAAGTGCAATTAGGCAAAGTTACTAATTTTTATCGCAATAAATCAGTGGCAGAATTCAAAATCGAATCAGAAGAGATTAAAGTAGGAGATAAATTGGCATTTGTTGGGCCGACCACTGGATACGTTGAAGTGGAAGTTCAAGAGATGTATACCGATAAAGGGAAGTGTACTCAAGCGGGGAAAGGAATAATTGTGGCAGTAGCGGTTCCACAAAAAGTAAGGGAGAATGACCGGGTATATGTGGTAAAGAAGAGAAATAATTAACTCCCAATATTCTCCAGCATTCCGGGCAGATTACCCATTACCTGCCGTAAAATCTCTTTATCTGACAAATGGGGCTGCCTTTCGGCAATATTTAACGCTTCAGAGGCTGCTGCAATCATGCCCATTTTAGTTAACTCATCTTTTCCTGAAAGCACATTTTTGGAAACATGCTGAATTACCCTGTCGCTGTCCAATTTAGGATTCTTCTTCTTGCACGTTAACGCTTCAGAAGCTGCTGCCACCATACTTATCTTTCTTTCAATAGGATTAATTTCTTTAGCCATGGTCCCTCACACTCTTTTTTGATTGATATTTAATGTTAACTCTATCAGCGTAGACGCAGACCTATTTATATAGTTTATGTTTCTGGGGGATATAGGTAGGAGAAGGGAAATGCTGGCGCAGAATAGTTTTAAATAACCCTCTTCTTTTCTTAAGCTAATGCACCTCATCATCAGCTCCAAAGAACTCTGCAGAATGCAGGAAGCAATCGCAGCGGGAGAAAAGGAAATCGAGGCATCTTTAGATTTAGGATTAACTACTACTAAAATTAAATTAGGAAATAACGGCCTATATCCCGGGAAAAAATTAGTTGAAATTCCTAAGATCCGTGATGGTGATAATAGTAGTTATATCTTGCTCAAAAATCAGCTGGAAAAAGTGCAGTTCTTCTCTCCCGAAACGAATATTTTGTACAAGCTAATTCCTACCAGTTATCGTCCTATTCTACAATGCTCTGGTACGAGTATGCATAAAAAAGAGTTCGTGGAACGGGTTGAAGCAGATAAATTAACCGGAAAAGTGCTGGATGCCGGTACGGGATTAGGATATACGGCTATTGCTGCCTCTAAAACCGCAACAGAAGTGCTCACCATAGAAAAAGATAAGAATGTAATACAAGTTGCTAAGTTTAATCCTTATTCACAGGAACTGTTTTTGGGGGAGAATATTAAACGATTAACCGGAAATATTGTGCAGAAAATAACTGCATTTTCAGACGAAGAATTTGATTTTATTATCTTCGACGCCGGAACGCCTAAATCTTCCGATGATTTCTTTTCGCTGAAGAATTACCAGCAGGCTTACCGAGTATTGAAGCGAAGCGGAAGATTGTATCATTATTTGCCCAAGCATCACGTTCAAAGAGGAAGAGATTTTGGTGGTGAAGCGATTGAACGGATGCGCAGAGCGGGATTCAGGTTAATCGAGCGAAAGGTAGAAGAGTCGTATGTGGTGATGGGGAAATAGATTCTACCAGAAAATTAAAAAAAATCTAACCGGCTAAACTGAAGCATCAGCCGGCCAATAGATTGAAATCCAACGGTCTCAAGTGGGGTGATTAGGCTGCTTTCTTTAAAGCAACACTAGTTGGAACGTAACGTATTTCTCCCTGAGGAGCGAATGAAACGTAGCTTTCGCTTAGGGGCTTAGCTTTACTTGGCCCATACTCTCTTAGTACACCTATAATCTTATTCTTTTCATCGATAAACGGTCCCCGATGCTGAGGAGCATACTCAAAGAAGAATTCCCGGGTTAAGCCGTGCTTGCCAAATTCAGCAATCTTGCCCATGCCTAACTCTCCATAAGCCGTTTTCTTCACCACCAGTGTCTTCACACCATAGTCTTGGCGTTGATTTAAGACTCGAGCTGTGAGAGCAGCATTAGCCGTTTTGGTGCCAACTTCATACACCGGCATGCTCCCATCAGCAGATAGGAAATTCTTAGGTAGAGCATTCTCCAGCAAGCTTTCTAAGTCTTCATGGCAGTAGTTGCTGAATTCTCCTTTAACTTTAGTAATTTTCTGTTTTTCTGTATTGTACAAAAATACACTATCTGAATCATTCTCATCTCGTAATCTATCTACAAATGCTTCTATGGTGGGCACTGTTTCACTTTCTTTAATCCCATTCTTGCGTACAATTCTTTGAGAGACTTTATCTAAAATAGTATCTCCATCATACACCAAATATGCGCCCGAATAATGCGGGTTTTCACTTATTCCCTCAATTAATACTTCGCCTTGGAAATTACGAACTTTTCCATTATCAAAATAGCGCAGGGAATCCTCCAAATTAAGAAAATGATACTTTATTACTGCCTCAAAAATGTTCTCTTTAGTAACCCCTTTTGTCATAACAAACCAGTATACTAATACCTATATTTAAAGATAACTGTTTACTTTTTTTAACTTTCATCCGTTTTTACCAAAAGATTTATTAATAAGTTAAACTTCTCCATCGGAAATGCGCGGGTTGGATAGCGATTTAGTGTACTTGGCTTCGGAGAATGCCCGGGAAAAGATTAAAGAGCTATCATTAATGCTAAAGAAAAGCTCCCCCCGGTTGAAGTATACACTTAAGCTGCTGGAACGGGAGGGAGTCTTATATAATCCTTACACTGTTTTTGATTATTCTTACTTTGGCTTAATGCTGTTTAGGGTTTATTTTAAAGGAGGCTATATCAGCGAAAATGATAAAGTAGAAATCATCAAGAAGCTTCAGGAAAATAATTATATTGTAGCCATGTACGAATTAAACGGAGAATTTGACTTAGCCATCGAAATTGAATCTCCCAATCCCTCCCGTTTCAATAAAGAACTTAAAAAAGTGGCCAGCTTGATCCCTTCTTTGAACACGTTCAAGATGGTGCTTAACGTAGTTACTCATCTTTATCCCCGAACTTATTTGATCAAAAGCCAAGCCGTAGCGCTTAACGCCGAAACTGAGATTATTGTAGGGGGTGACCGGGGCATAGAATTATTTTCCACCAGCGAGATGATGGTGATGAAAGCGCTGTTGGAGCATCCCCGCCTGCGCTTAACTCGTCTTGCGGAGCGATCTGAATTAAATATTAAAACTGCTTCGTCCATATTGCTCGACTTGCGCAAAAGGAAAATCATCAAAGGGTTCAAATATTTATTAGACGTGAACCGGTTGAATCTGTATAAATTTAGAGTATTTTTGACACTGCATAACATCAGCCAGGAAAGAGAAGATGAGATGTTAGCTTATTTTAGGGGCGTAAGAGAAGTGGTGCAGGTGAATAAAACCATCGGCGACTGGAATCTGGAAGTGGATATAGAATCTCTGGATAAGACTAAAATCAGGCATTTGATAACTGAATTGAGAGAGCGATTTAAAGAAATGATCTCTTACTTTAATTTAATTGAGTTCTATCAATATTACGAGAGAGCTTTTCTGCCGAAGTATCTGTTTGAGCAGTATGAATTGAAAGAGAGTAAAGAGAGTAAAGAGAGTAAAGAGAATAGTGATTCATCGGTTTCTGAGGCGACTTCTGTGGTGGCATAATTTTATCTCCATTACCTTTTTTCGGACATTTTATGATAGAGGGATATACCGCATATAGTATAAATTTATATGCTGGAGACGCTAAAGAGTTCTTGGGGGTGGAAAATATGGCGGAAAGAGCAGGATCGAAACTGGAGATTGATGGAAATGTGATTCGTTTTATTCCGCGCAGCGGGGTGCGTGAACGTGCAGGAGTGCGGGAATATGCGGGGATAGATGTACGCGAGGCAGGAATGCTGGGCTGCCGTTATGTGGATAATAAGCTAGAAACGAACTTGCGAAAGCTGCACCAACTAAGAAAAGAAAGGGCAATCTCTTTAGGGGAGCTGGAAGAAATGTGTGCTGAAGAGTTCAATCATACCATAAACACCGGCCAGAATTTAAAGTATGTCGAGGAGTTTCATAAACTTCTGGTTGAACACGAGCGTTTTCAGCAACATCTTAGCATCGGAGAACGATTGGAAGACATTTACCTGCTGAGGGAAAAGTACAAGCAGAATTAAATAAAAAACAAAAATCACTTTTAATCTTTTTTTAATCTTCTCCAGGAAATCATCGGGAATACCGCCCTGACTTTCTGCTGGTACTTCCAGTATTCTTTTCCAAACCTCTGTTGCAGGCAGGTCTCCTCTTTTCTTATCAACCGCTTGAAGGTTCCATACATGAAAATTGGAATAGTTAGGCCTAAAACGTAGCCGGAAATGATTACTATTCCCGGAATGATGAACACAATCCAGGAGCCATAGATAGGATGGCGCATTAATGCATAAACTCCTTTCGTCTGCAATTTTTCGGAATTAAATTTTTTATGAAGCGTATACGCTCCGGCAAAGAAAAGAAGCAACCCTATGAACATCAAAATTCCTCCCACTAGAAAATTAACCACTTCCCGAAATAAGGTAAAGCGCAGGGGAAAATAAAAATAACTGAGCCCAAAAATAATTAGGGAATAAATTAGGGAAATTCCCGTGAACAACGGCCCGATTCCCCAACGAGACATCTGTGGTTGTTTGTTTGGTTTCATGGGTTGAACACTCGTTCATAATTGTTCCAAATCTGCTCTGCTACTTCTTCCACATTTAGCTTCTTAATTTACAGGTGGGAACCGTACCGGAGATTATCCCCTCAATATTTCTAACAAACCATTTCATCTCTCTGTGGTGGAATTCCCTCAGCTTTCTTTCTACTTCAGAATAAGGTTCGGTGAAGATGTTAGCTACCACTGCCTTCCGACAATACATCGACTCAAAAGAAGCACAAAGATTAACGCTTCCATCCGGCTCAATGAGCAAGCCCGACCATTTCAGCAAATCTGGGCAGGCATAATCTCTTTTTTGCCGTCTAAAGTGCTCTTCGTATGGCGTTAATATCCCTTTTCCAGAGAGATATTCCCTAAATCTTCCCAAAGGATATACTCTAGTATTTACCGACGGGATTTTAATCTTCGCTTCTTTGCTATTATACCGGGCAAAGTAGCTCTGGCTGTTTTTTGTTAGAGTTATTTCTATATCTGCAAAGATGGCACTCCAATTCTCGTGGAATGTTTTCTTAACCTCTTCTGCCTTCGTAGAGCCCTGTTGCGGATATGAATCTCCCAGCAAAGAAATGGTAATCCTCTTGGAAAAGCCAAAATACTGTTTTAAAGTGGAATTAAAGTCCGAAGCAAGCTTAGCTGGGTCTAAATTGTCGTGATAATGATGATAAGTTACCATCACCCTAATCTCCGCTCCTTTCTCAGATACAAGTTCTTCCAATCTTCTTATCTCCGGAAGGCGATTAGTTTGAAGCGCTAAAGCACTGGAAAATTTGTTAATACCATTATCATTCAGCGCTCGCATTAAATCAACCATATCGCAGCTGCCAGAATGGTAGAGTAAAGGGTTTCCCGACCTCCCAAAATCTGCTGCAGAGAACATCTGGAAAAAACGGGGGTCGATCCGGCTGAAGTCTTCATAAGGCATAACTTTTCCTGTAAGGGTAGAATCGGAAACGCAGTGGAGACAAGCGCCGGTGCATTGATTGCTGGGAGAAATTTTCAACCGGGGATTCTCTGCAAAACAGTCGCTGAGTTCCTGAACGCCATACTTTATAATTTGTTCCGCTCTGAGAACGGCTTGGTGTAATGTTTTCAAGTCGCGCGAGGTTAAAGCAGTCATTTTTATTTCTGGGAGGAATTAACCATCAGCATAAAAATTGCTGTGATGGAAATCACTTTATCTCTCAACTGGGTCAAAACCATCTTCATTGCCAGAATCTTCCACGTAATTACCATTTCCTTTTTCGTCTGGGTCCCACCCACCTTCCCAGCCAATATCCTGTTCCATCAAACAACAATCTGTGATTAATTTTTCTTCCAGCGTCCACCGTGCCTGAAATACTTTCCACCCTTCGTTTTGTAGGGCGGGTTTACCGTCTTCCTCCAGCACTTTTTTGTTTTTAAAATACGTTACGATTAAATCATATTCTCTTTTCGGAAAATATCCTGATGGGGGCAACTGTTCAGTAGTTTTCAATAGGGTATAAAATGTTTTAAGGCCTTGTGAACTAATCCCTAATGCATTAATTTCTTTAGTTATAGTCTGGTCTGGTCTCATCTTTAGTGTTAAAATGTGGAGAACTTTATATTAATTGTGGTGTTTTATCTCCCAAACACCCTTTTATAATTCTCCCAAATCTGCTCTGCCACTTCTTCCACATTTAGCTTCTTTATCTCGGCTATCTTTTTTACCGCTTCAATTACAAACGCAGATTCATTCTTCTGGTTTGCATAAGGGCTGAGCCAGGGCCCGTCAGTTTCTGTAAGCAATTGCTGTATATCTACCATCTCTGCCAGCATCTGAAAATGCTGCATCTTTACGATGTTTGCGGGAATAGAAAAATAATAACCTAAAGCAGCCGCACGTTGAATTAGCTTTTTGTTGCCAGAGAAGCAATGCATCACTACAAGAATTTCTTTATTCTTTATTTCTTGTTCCAGCACATCAATACATTCTTTCTCTGCTTTGCGGGAATGGATAACGATCGGTTTCTTTAATTCTAGCGCAAACCGGATAATTTTACGGAAATTCTCTTCCTGCTGTGAGTGGTGCTCTGCATCCCAATGAAAATCCAGGCCAATTTCGCCAATGCCCAGAATTTTATCTTTGTTTTTCTTAATGAACTCAAATTCCTCATCGAGATTGATGGGAACAGTTTGTCTCGGCAGCCCGGTCTCGTCTGGGGCTAATCCCAGAGCGTCGATAGGATACATCCCTAAACAAGCTTTAACCATTTCAGGATATTTTTGGGCTAATTCTAAAACCTGGCGATTTCCAGGAGGATTTACCCCGGAGCAGACGATAACTTTCACTCCCGCTTCTTTTGCCCTCTTAATGACTGCGTCTAAGTCGTCTTTGTACAGCGCATGGTTCAGGTGGCAATGGACGTCTACGAGTTGCATGTTGATAGAGAAATACGTCTGATTTAAAGCTCTTTTGGTAGATTGGCTCGGTTTTAACCATACACTCCAAACTCCTCCAAGCCGCACATGATAACCATTACTTTCAGCGTGTTTTCTTCCTGGCTTTTCCGCAGGGTTTTCAAGTCTTCTTCGGAAGCAAGGCATCTTCCATAGGGATGGCTGTGCAAGATAACCAGCGTTTCCGGAGAGCAAGGAGTGAAAGAAACTTGGTTGAATACCTGCTGGTGCATTGGCGGCTGGTAAATGGAAGTAAGATGATACGTTTTTTTCTCCAAAATATCAACTTCGCCGCCCAGGCAAGCGCTCCATTCTACTTTTTGCTGTTGGAGATAGAATTCTTTTAGGGCGGAAGAAGTATGATTCTCAAAAATCAGGGTCAGGCTTTCTGTTTCCAGGCGTTTTTCATTTAAGAATGCAGCGAATAGCTTGCTGTTCAAGATATCGCCAATAGGAAAAGTAACGAAAGTCAGGGAAACTATTAGGAGTATTAAGAGCAGCCCTACACTCAGAAACACCCGCTTCTTCCAGATATTTTCCGGCTCTTCTTCTGCTGAAGGCTCTGAGTGAAGTTCCTCCGGTTCTTTCCCGGCAAGTTCGTTTTCTTTCATGAGATGGGTGGATGTGGTGAGAGGTTTAATAATGTATTTGAAATAGGTATGCGCTCAGACTGTCCCACTCTCCATCTATGACCTAAAACCTTATTGTCGATGAAAAAATGCATGGTTGAGCTAGTGATTTAGAATATTAAGCAGAACTTAAGATTTAGGAAGTTTCTGCTCAGAGAATTATACGGGACAAAAATTGAGATGAATTTGGTGGGCATAGCACATAATTTAGGAAGATTTGGAAGATGACAAAGGCTTCTGTGTGTTAGAATGGAGGGATTACTTTTTTTCTGGTGAAATCTTCGGTTTGGATGAGAATTGTGGGACGGCGTCCCCCGTTATACATAGAGAGCCTTTGATGGAGAACGGAGTTTTTTATTTGCTGAAAATCCATTGGTGCTTTCGTTTATCAAAGACTAAAAGAGTGACTAATTGAAACTAGACCTAACGGATGATAAACAAAATTTTTGCCAACGCTGACGGGGGAGTTTCGTGACGACTAACATGAGGAAAAATATACTAAACCTAATACCCCTGACGGAAAAAACTTTCAAAAACAGCGTTTTTACATTATTTATTTATAACAAACGCATGATAGATGCTCTTTCTAAATCTCATTACTTCTGGATTAGCAACGATTTCTGCCAAGCTCTGTTCCAAAATATTTCCTAAAGTCTTAAACCTAGACATCACGCAGGGATGGACATATCCTTGACTATCAATTGCAAGTTTTCCAATCCAACAGTTACCGCACAATGCTTTATATTCATTTTCTTCTGCTAAATCTCTTGCTTTACCAACTGCATGCATATTATCATATCTCACGTCGTATATCCCCAATTCATTTAAATGCTTTATTGTTCTTTCTAATTCTCCGGGCCCGTTGTTAATAAGAGTTAACACCACACCAGCTCTTAATCTAATCCCTAAATTGTACATTTTTTTTATATTAGTTGAAGTACTCTCATGGCTTCCGGGGACAGTAGTCACTTTATCATGTATTATTGGACTATATGAAAAAAATGTAACTTTAACTAAAGTATCTGTTTCTTTTACTGCCTCTAAAACTTCATCCGGCATAGAAACCGCATTAGTGTACAACTTAACTTTTGGAAATTTTAATTCTCCTTTTGCGAATTTTATCAGCCTTACTAAATAAGGGGCTGTTGTTGGTTCTCCACCACTTATCTGTATATTTGTTGTTCCAAGCTTTTTTGCTTCTCCCAATAACCTTCTCCAATCTTTTTCTGTAACCGTATCCAACGACGAAGTTGTACTATCAAATTTACCATAACAGTGGACACATTTAAGCTGACAGTAACTTGTAATTTCAAGTGTAAGCTCTCTTGCTCCTAAACCCATTTGTGGTAATGATATCTCATCCACATTGATTTTATCTTTTTTATTTCTCCTTTGTTCGATACTCATCTTCATGGACCTCCAATAGACTATGTAATTTTATTTAGTATGGAACATATCTTTATTATGTCTTCATCAGATAACCCTAAATGTGTTGGCAAACACAATACTTCCTTAGCAACTTTCTCGGCTACAGGAAAATCACTTTCTTTGTGTCCTAAATACTTAAAAGTGTTAGTCAGATGTAACGGTTTTTTATATCTGATTTTAGAACCTATTCCTTGTGATAATAATGTCTTAAACACTTTTTCTCTATCTTTGCACATTATAAAATAATCCCTATAAACACTAATACTCTTATCGTTAAGAACTGGCTTTTCAAATGAAGGATTTGTAATAAACTCATCATACAATTTGGCAATTTCTCTTTTTCGGTCATTCATTTTATCAAGAATCTTCAGTTTTGGAATTAAGAAACAAGCTTGTATCGCATCCATTTCACAGGGAGTCCTCCCAGAATTAAGTGCTTCAACCGTGTCATTATCTGGTTGAACATATTTTAGTAGCTTTTCTCTTAATTGATCGGCATTAAATGTTATAGCTCCTGCACTACTAAAAGCTCCGAGGTTCTTAGACATATGAAGGCTGAAACAACCAACTCCAAAGCTACCAACTTTTTTTCCTTTATAGGTTGCACCATGGGCCTGGCTAGCATCCTCTATAAGATTTAATTTGTACTTCTTGCATATCTCAAGAATTGGATCAATATCACACGGATTTCCATGAATATGAACAGCGATTATAGCTTTGGTTTTATTAGTTATCTTTGATTCTATATCTTTTGGGTCTATAGTAAGATCAGTAGGCTTAATGTCCACAAATACTGGAATTGCACCAATATTTGAAACTACTATCGCCGAAGCTGCATAAGTATACGCCGGGACCAGAACTTCATTTCCTTCTTTTATTCCTAAAAAAAGTAAAGCTAGTTGCAATGCTGAAGTGCCCGAATTTACAGCTAAACTATCTTTACAATCACAATATTTTGCAAATAACTTCTCAAATTTAGAGACAAATTCATCATACTCCTTGGTTGACTTAAATTTCAAAATAGTATTAATATTCTGTAATATTTCTTCTTTAACCATATTGTTAACAATAGAGTAATCGAAAAACAATATTTTGTTGTTACTTATCAACTAAATCACCCCTATTTAATACGCCAATGCCCAGTATTCTGTCAAAATCTACAAGCAAGTTGTAAGCTTGTTGTGCAACACGATTATTTATTTCTCCATTATTAATTATTTCCCCAACATTTTCAATAAACGACAAAACAGTTTCAACAGCTAAGGGAGTATTCATATTTTCATTCATTGCGTTGATGAAAGTATGAAAGTAGGAAGAAAAAATACCGTAATTTCCATTCTGTTGGTTACTAGTAACATACGTCCTTAATTTTCCAACAACCAACTCAAGTGTTTTTAATTTTGATTGCCATTGTGATAAAACTCTTTCATCAAATTCGACAGGCTCCATGTAATGATAAGATAACATACTTAAACGTACTGCTGATGGGTCGTATTTTTGCAAAAGCGAACTTAGTGACTTATAATTACCAAGTGATTTTGACATTTTTTGGCCACCCATATTTAGTGGAGCATTATGTACCCAGAATTTTACTGGTTCAGCTTCTCCCGATAAAGATTGGAGTATGGATCTTACTGCCTCATGATGTGGATAAATACAATCAGTACCTGACCCGTGAATATCATAAATGCATTCTCCAAAATACTTTTCTGCCAAAGCAGTGTCCAGGATATGCCAATGCGGTCGCCCTCTTCCAAACGGGGAATCCATTTCTATAGCCCAAGAAAGATCTCTTTTCCATAATGAGAAATCCTGTAGTGATCTTTTACCTGCGTAATCCTCAGTAGAAACCATTTCATTTTTAGAAGTATGTGACAACGCACCAAAATCTTGCTGAGCAGTGTCATAAAACACTCCGTCTACAACTGGATAAGCATGTTTCTTAGCGAGAATCCTTTCTATTTGATTTATTATCCTTTCCAAGTTATTTGAGGACCTCTCATAAACATCAACCGACTCAACATTCAATGCAGTCATAGCGTTAAGATATTCAGCTTCATATTTATCTACTACTTCAGATAAAGTTGTACCAGTCTCATCAGCAACTTTTTTTATATTTTTACCCATGTCTGTTATGTTTTGCACATATTTAACTCTAAATCCGTTAAATCTAAGATATCTTGCTAACACATCAAAAAAAATATAGCTCCTTGCATGCCCAATGTGTGGAGAAGAATATGTTGTTGGACCGCACACATACATCTTTATTTCCCTAACATCAATTGGTTCAAATACTTGGATTGATTCCGTTCTCGTGTTAAATATTTTTAGAGTCATGATATCCCTGGTTTAAATAAACCTTCTTTAAATAGCAGAGTAAAAAAATCAGTGGTATAATCACGATAAAATTTTCGAGTATCTTTAGTCCAAGACAATACCTCTACCCAAAGTTTTTCTATACCATCTACACCATAATAAGACATAAGATCTGGATAGGATAAAAACGGTGCGTGTTCCTTTTTATCTTCAGCAGAGCAGGACTTTGATAATTTTGCACCAGACCAATCTAATACTAATGGAGTGAACATCCTTTGTAGTCTTTTTTCATAAGAATAACCTAATAACTCTAAAGCTTCTGAAACCATTATAGCTGTAGGAACCCAATCTCTACCTTTCACAATTACTGGATAAATACCTTCAGTTTCCGATTCAGATGAAATCACAACTTCTTTGATTACGTTTCTAACCATCCCATTTACATCAAAGAATTCATCATTATAAGGAGTTAATACACGAGTATACCCCCCATGTTCAAAGCATTCGTTCCTAAAAATTGCTTTTTCTTTTAGAATAAATTCGAGTAGTTCCTGAGTTCTATAATGCTTATCAATATATTTACATTCTGGACATTTGAATCTAACACCTATTTGCTTCCTAAGTGGATTAAGCAAGAGCAATATGGAATCCGTCTTTTCAATAATATTTAGTAATGTAGATCTGGCCAACGGTTTAGTTTGAAGATCAGTGTAAAAATTAGTTTCAGTAGGAATCAAAGATAATCCTGACACCGAAGTAAACATCTGTCTAAAAGAATCAACGAACTCTTGAAATCTCTTTAAACCATCTGGCTGATGGTCACAAAGCATGCGGCTATATTTAATACCATTAACCGTTTTTACTATTCCTCCTTCATTTTCAAGCCCGGTAAACACAACTCTTGCAGGGATTTTATAGTATTCTGACAGATGCTTTGCAAGAGCATGAGCACACATCCCCGATACCAGCGTTCCGAGTATTTGAGAACCATAATAAAATACTACTTCTTTCTTGTCATTCATACGATGAGCTGACAGCTCTGCAATATCATTAACAACATAATTAATTGTAGTTGTTGGATAGGTAATATTAGTTTTCATAGGTACCCCCCGATAGGAGTAAAATAGGTTAATTTATAAATTTACTTGATTTTTTAGTATTATTTCCAATTTGTTGATTTTTATTCGGTGGTAGGTATAAGTAAACTCAACCGCTTCCATGGAAAGAGACACATCCTTTACACTCTTTTCTCATAACTAAAGTTTGGTTATCTTTTGCAGATTTAGACAAATAAATCTCATCTAAAGAGGATTCCTTCAGGTTACCAATACTATTCAGATGTATACACGAATAAACAATTCCATTTGGCATTACGAAGATTCTGTCAAAAGGTGCTCGGCACTCTTTTAGATGATATTTGCCGTTTAAAGCAGCTATAGTCCTCATAATAAAATCAGCACCGGACTTATTGGTAACAAAAAATTCGTCTCTTAAAGTTACAAGATTTTTAATTGTCTTCAGTTTAACACCATTGGACCAAATAGGAGTCCAAGGTCCTAATTTATTGGTATAATTCTCAGCTGACTCCGATATTTTAATCTTAAACTCGACGCCAATATTCTTGCAAAACTCGTAAGTTGGCAAAATATCATCATAATTAAAAGGTGTAATGGTAAATTTTAGTTTCAATCGCATTTCTGGGAATAAATTTCTAATTTCTCTTATTGTTTCAAGAATGTTTGACTTAGATTTTCCTCTTTGCTCATCATTTCTGTTTAAGCCATCAAAACTAATAGATATCGATAAGTTAGGTAATTTTGATTTATAATCTCGAAGAAAAGAAACAATATTATTTGTAAATACACCATTTGTTGAAATTGTCTTCAAGGCTTCAGGTCTATTTTTAATTATTACATCAATAATTTTGTGGAATTTTTTGGATAAGAAAGGTTCCCCACCAGTAATAGTCAAAGAAAAATTTTCGTCCAAACAATGGGATTTAAAAATCTTGCTGAAAGTATTAACATCCAAATCGATCTTATTTTTCTCTTTCCATATAGTACACATTTTACATTGGAGATTGCATTTATTGGATATTGCTACAATTATGTTCTTTATTTTATTAGTCATCTTATTATTTTTTATCCAGTAATGGTTTACTACCAATTAGTAAGATAAGTTTATAAATCATTCGGTATTTATACTTTAAAATCGAGTTAGTAATCAACCTTTGGTGAGGGCATATGAATATAACTATAAATGGATTTGGGAGAATAGGGCGACAAATCTTTAGACAGCTATTCGAAAAGGGTGTTATAATTACCTCGATTAACGACCCTAATCTTAGCATTGAGCAAATGAGAATACTCTTATCCTACGACACCATATACGGAAGATTTCCTCATTCCGTTGAAATTAAAAAAGGTAAGTTAATAATCAACAACAGAATGGAATTAAACTGTTATTTTGAAAAAGAACTTTCTCAACTCAACCTAACCGGAACAGATTATTTAATAGATTCTTCGGGAAAAAATAGAACGAAAAAAGAATATGATGAGATAATATTGAAGCATCCTAAACTCAAAAGGATAATAGTAACAACATTTTCTACTGAAGCAGATCAAACAATAATTTATGGGGTAAATGAAGAACGCATTGATGAAAGCAATAAGATTATATCAACCTCTACTTGTGACGCCGTTGCTATTCTACCGATAATAAAGCATATTAAAGAGAAGAGAATAGAGTCGGTAACGATTATAACATTACATCCCTACTTATCAAACCAAAAGTTGTTAGATGGGAGCTACATGCCAATAGAAGATATCTCTTTAATAGCAGAATGGCGGGCTGCTCCTGAAAGTTTAATACCAAAAAAGACATCAGTAGAAAGTATATGTATCCACTATTTCCCAGAACTCAAAGGAAAAGTTAATGCTTATCAAATGAGGATACCAACCCCTTGTGTTTCTTGCGCATTTATTGATATCTCTTTTAATGATCTTATAACTGAACAGTGGGTTGATTCAATTATTCAAGTACTTAAAAAATACTATTTAATAAGTAGTGACCACCTTATTTCAAAAGATTTTATGAACGACAAGAACTCAGGGATTATTGATTTAAGAAGATTGATAATAGAAAATAAAGCCTTAAGAATGCTTGTGTGGTATGATAATGAATCAGGATATTCCTCAAAAGTGTTAGATATATTAGAGATACTATCAAAGAAATGGCATACAAATTGAATCAAAAAATAAAGATTTTTGCACAAGAAATCTCTGGGGGGAAAGTAGAGGAATCTCTACAAAAACTATTTAGTAACGATAATGTCCTCAACATTTCTTGTTTGCCAGATTTTTACCAAAAAGAACACACAAAATGGCCCAGCGGGATTACGGTTGTCGCCAAAGATACAATATTGCCCAATCTTTTAGAAGGGGTGGGTTGTGGAATTAGTCTCTTCAAATTAAAAACAGATGATAGTTTCGAAAAAGAAAAGTTGAAAGAAATTATGGAACTAATTGCTAAATCAATTAAAGATATAGATATTATTCGAAAATCTGCTGAACTTTTTAAACAACCTGAATCCATAATCCAATTTCAAGATTATTTAATTCTATCTGAGATTGGCCATATTGGAGAAAAATGGAGAAATGACACTTTATCTGAAATAAGATTCAATCAATTAGACGAGAAAATATTTAATGAATATGTGGACTGGCCACCAAGAGATATGGGTCTTGCATTAATAGAAGGAAATCACTTTATAGAGATACAAGAAGTTGAGGAAATTTTCAACCAAAAGTTTTCAGAAATACTTCAGATTGATAAAGGAGACATATTGTTAATGATCCATTTAGAGTCTGAAGGTCTAAATCTGGAACTAGAAAAAAAATTCAACAAGAAATATTCTGATAAAAAGATAACCTATCCCTCAAAAGAAGCAAACGAATACATCTCATTGACGAATATAAGCCAAAGATATTGCTTAATGAATCGAATCATAATCGCTAGAGCTATAATTGAATCATTAAAGAAAAAGAACTTTGGAATCGAAGAACTATCATTTGTATTTGACGTTACTCATTGTGGCATATTTAAAAGAAAAGAAAATGGGAAAATCAAATTATATCACCACACTGGAGCCTCACCTGCTTTGCCGCCAGGAGATGTTAATCTTTCAAAAATAATTAGATCGAGCGGACAACCACTTATTCTCCCTGGTGCTTTAGGTACTGAAAGTTATATACTAAAATCCTCTGAAGGAACCACCAACAGTTCATTTACTATAAATCATGGATTGGGCAGAAAAATCTCTAAAGCATACGCAAGAGCAAATTTTAAAGAAGAAGATGTTCCTAAAACATTTAAATATAAAGATATGCAAGTAAAGCAAGTGTCTGGTGGTGATTTGGCATCGCAAATGAATACCTGTTATAAAGATATCAGCAAAATTCTTGAGATCATAACAAAAAATAATCTCGCAACTAAAGTTGCAAAAGTAAAGCCTTTAGGAATAATAAAGGGATAAATATGTTTGAATCAAAAAAGAATTGTTATATTTATGTACATTATACTTTTGGAATTGGTCATCTGCAAAGAGCAGAACTACTTGCTAAAAGCTTATCGAGATTAAACAGATTTAATGTCTCATTATTCTATTCGGGATTAGAATTCAAGAAAAATTTTAATGCTAAGTATAAGATCATAAAACTTCCAGCAGAAGTCAAACCAAAATTTGATAGTAAGATAACTATTTCTGCAGATAAATCACTTAAAAAAAGTGATATAATTAAAGAAAGAATAAAGCGAGTTATAGAAGAAATGAAAAGAGATCCTCCTAATTTATTTATAACGGAATTCTTCCCGTTTGCCTATATCCGACTGGATGAAACACTTATACCTATTCTTAAACATATTAAAAAGAATTACCCTGAATGCAAGATAATATGTTCAGCAAGAGACTATCCCATATCGGATAGAGAGTCCATAAGAAAGTACAATAAAAAAATAATCAGCTCAACAATTAAGAAGTATTATGATTTAATATTGGTACATGCGCCTAAAAAATTAAGTATGTTCAACAAGAAAAATCCGATTAGTGATTGTGTTGACGCCAAAAAGATAAAGTTTACGGGGTATTTAGTAAATGAGTACATCAACAAAAAAACAAAAAAGAATAATAAAAATATCCTCATAACTGTAGGTGGTGGTAAAGATGGAAAGAGGGTTATCGAGAAATCTATGGAAGCTCTTAAAGAGTTAAAATTTAAAGATAAACTAAAAATAGATGTAATTAAAGGGCCGTTGGTTAATTATAGGTTATCAAATTATAACCATTTCAAAAGCTTTAGAGTAAAAGATTATGTTAATGATTTATCTACAACTTTTAAAAAATATGGAATTATAATAAGTATGGCGGGATATAACACTGTTGCAGAAATAGCGTATTCGGGATCAAAAGCAATAATCTTTCCAAGGATAGACTCCTATGAGCAGAATCAGAGAGTAATACAACTGTCAAAATTTAATAGAAATATCTTAATTGTCAAAAAAAATGCCACCATTTCTAATATTACATCAATGGTTAGCAGATTGATCAAACGCCATCGACAAAATAAATTACCTTCCGATTACTTCAAAGGTACTGAGAATTCTGTAAAAGAAATAATAAAACTTAGCGAAGAAGAGAATAGTCTAAAATTATTGAGAGAAGCATATTGCAAAAGTATAGGCCAACTAATAAAAATCGCAAATTTAAAGTTAATTAAAGATTTCACTAAATTACAATTTAAAGGGAAAATCTTTGTAACTGGGTGGGGTAAATCGTCTGATAAATTTATAGATACAATAACAAAAATAATTCCTGAGAAAAAATTTTCAGGTTGTATTTATCTGTCTCTCCTTCCTACTAAAAAAGAAAGGAATATATGGAGAATAAGATCAACACACCCCCTAGTAAGCAAAGAAAACATCAACGGAAGTAAAAAGATAATTAATTTCCTAAAAAAAGTTAAAGAGAATGATCTGGTAATTATAGTGTCTAGCGGTGGCGGATCTGCCATGTTCGAAGTTTTAAATCCAGATGTGTCGTTGTATAAAGCCAGGAGAATTATGTCTTTGCTTCTAAAAAACAATGCTGATTGCAGGCTGATAAACTTTGTTAGAAAAAGTTGTTCAGAAGTTAAAGATGGTAAACTATTGAATTTCATAAAAGCCAGTAAAATAGTTACTTATATTGTATCAGATGACGTTTTAACCAATGGGTCCGAGAAATGCGCTATGCATGTTGCATCAGGACCTACAAAAGAACAAGTAATCACTAGTGATCAAAAAAATGCTTTAGTGAAGGAATTAGAAAAAATAGGAGTGACTCAATTAATACCTACAATAGCATTATGTATAAAACATTCAGGTAGAAATATTAAAAAGAAGAATGTGAAGCATATAGTCCTATCAGATAATAGGTCACTATTAAAAGAGATAGAAACTAATCTGAAAAGTAAGGGCATACTGACAATAAGAAGAAATACTCCCTATTTTGGAGAGTCTTCTGATGTTGCAAAAGGATTACTGGAAGAATTTAAGAAACTTATTAAAAATAATAAAAGACCTTTTGCTTATATTTGTGGAGGGGAATCAACCGTTATGGTTAAGGGAGATGGAAAGGGCGGCAGGATACAAGAATTAATCGCACATTTTATAAAACCTATTTCAAACATACCTAACTCCATCGCGGTTGGTTTTGCTTCAGATGGGAGAGATTATGTTAAAGGAATAATGGGTGCCTATACAGAGGATAAAACCAACTTTGCTGCAAAAACAGTTCTTAAAAAATATCTTAAAAACAGTGATACTTATCATCTACACAAACATTTAGGAAATCACATCCGGACAATATCAAACACCCTAAACGTAGGTGATGTGGTTATATTATTTAAAAAATAAATAATAAATAAAACAAGTGAGGAAACAAGATGAATACAAAAAGATTAAACGCAGGATTTGAAATGCCTATTTTAGGGATTGGAACATTTGGATTTGGTGGAGAACATGAAGCTAACTACTCCAACGATGAGGAGTGTATTACAGCAATAAGAAATGCATTAGAGTTAGGATATACTAGCATTGATACTGCAGAAGTCTATGGGGGAGGTCATACTGAAGAACTTGTTGCAGAAGCAATTGAGAACTATGATCGAAAAAAGTTGTTTATTACAACAAAAGTATACAAAACAAATTTACACTATGAAGATGTTATAAAGTCAGCCAAAGCAAGCATAGAAAGAATGAAAATAGAATATATTGATTTATATTTGATACATTCTTCAAATCCGGAGATCCCAATACAAGAAACCATGAAAGCTCTTAACAAATTAGTTGAGATGGGATTAGTTAAAAATATAGGCGTATGTAATTTTTCTATCGAAGAATTAAAAGAAGTACAGAAATACTCTAAGTATAAAATTGTTGTTAACCAGATGAAATACAGTTTATGGACTAAAACCCCGCCGGACATAAAAACTATGGAATATTGCCAAAAAAACGACATAATGATTACGGCATACAAAGTGCTGGGTAGAGGTAAGATTAATGAAGAGAAAATTCAACTAATTACCAATTTAGCTAAAAAGTATGAGAAAACAGAAGCACAGGTAATGATTAATTGGATAATCTCCAAGAAAAACACCGTTGCAATCTTTGCATCCAAGAAGATATCACACTTAAAAGAAAATTTAGGGGCATTACGATTCAAAATGGATTCCTCAGATTATGAAAAAATAGATTTGCTTGTTGGAAAAAATGATTCTCTAAATAATTGAAACGGAACTACGCCCTAAATTATAGTCTACTTCAGGGAAACTTAATCTTTATAGGGTTAGCAAAAACTACAGGACCAATGATCAGATTTTCAGCGCAGCCCGAAGCTTTTTAGACAGAGTTTGCCTGAGCTTCGTATGGGAGAGCAAAAACTCATCGAGAAAGTTGTGCAACAAGGTGACAAAAATTTTGGCAAACCACTATTCAAAGAAACTTTTATAAAAAATGCCCTCTTTTAAGATTAAATGGACGAATGCCAGGAGCCGCGCTGCACCTATCCCGCAATTAAAGTCTGGGGCGGAAGGAAAGTGTGCCAGGATCATTACGAGCAGTATAAAGAGCAGCAGGAAAAGATGTTAATGGAATTAAATGAAGTGTAATTAAGTAGATGTAACTTTTAATTGGTTGTTTTCCACTCTCAATAACACTTCTTCTCCCTGATGCAGATTTAAAGCTTCTTCAACATCGCGAGGCAGCCTTAAGATTAAATTACTTCTGACTTTTCCCAGCTTAGCTCGGATGGCTTCTTTCTTCAGTTTGTTCATCAACAAAGCTTTATGCACTTGTTCTGGGTTAAAGTATATTTCTCCGCACGAAGCACATTTCCAGCCATCTATCTTCTGTTCGTTGAACTCTAATCCTTTAGTGTAATTCATTGGTTTGTTACAGGTATGGCATTTCATTTTAATCCTCCATTTTATTTGTGTTTAGTAAATTTCCCAAAGTGTATTAATACCCACACTTCTTCTTTCATAAAATCATCATAATCTCTGGCTATGACCGCATTATAGGTTTTATCCCGTTTATCTAACCATTTCTCAAGAGTTCCTTCTTTTCTCTTTCGAGGAGCATTATATCCCACATCTAATATCTCTAAGACATCATACATGGTCTTCTCTTCGCGGGCCAGCTCTCTTGCTGCAGATAGCGATACTGCGATTCTTAATCCCTGAAAGCGAATAGTGAACATCTTCCTATGACATACGTAATCAACATCTGTTTATAAAACTTTCTCCTAAATCTATTTAAACCAGCATTGTTTCTAGATAAAACATGAACCTTAACGATAACGTGCGCAAATCAGGAAGTTAGTAATTCTTGTTCTCAATAGTTTATTCGCTAATCTGTTTTTGTTTTTAAATGCTAAACAAACCCTAATAATAACATAATCAAACTCAAGAGGAATCTGCCATGACCCCAACCGAACCGTTATCAGAAACTGAAATTCAAAAATTAAAGAACAAGCATGCTCAATACATGCCTAAAGAATGTACTAATCTGGAAGGCTACCCTATAATTCAGGGATACAACTTTGAAAAAGAATTCGACTTCCAGGAATTCCTGCAGTCATATGCCCATACCGGCTTTCAGGCTACTCACTTAGCACAGGGAATTGAAATTGTTAAAACTATGCACAGGGAAAAAGCCACCATTTTCTTAGCTTATACTTCAAATATGATCAGTTCCGGAGTGAGAGAAATCATCAAATATCTGGTAAAGCATAAAAAAGTGGACGTGTTAGTTACTTCTGCCGGTGGAATTGAAGAAGATATTATCAAATCGCTAAAGCCGTTTGTGCTGGGAGAATTTGACGTTCCGGGAAGGATGCTGTTTGAGCACGGAGTCAATCGTACTGGAAATATTTTTGTCCCAAATGATAGGTTTG
>JACRPH010000016.1 GCA_016214025.1 Candidatus Woesearchaeota archaeon | reverse complement strand
TTTAACTTTGTCTTTTAAAAGATATTTTTCAGTCCCGCAACCAGGGGCATGATAAGTTTTGCTTTGCCATTGTGCTTTACATACACAACCCCCGCCACATGCAGGGAGATATGCATCTTTTCTACATTGTTCGATATTAAGTGGGTTCCTTTCTAAAACATCTCCATAAACCAGAGTTTTTTCTAGGTCTCCATCCAAATTAATCTTTCCCACCATATGTTCCTTTAATCCTACAAGTTCCCAACATTTATAGACTTCTCCAAAAGCATCTAAGATATATGAACCATCAGCGACGCTGCTACAAGGGGGTGGCTGAACCTGTGGTCTAATATCTAAAGGAAATCCTCTTTCATGAGCTTTTCTCCAAAGTTCAGGCATTACTCTGAATAATTTTAAATCTGATAAAGTATGATTTTCAAAACCAGCACATGTGCTTTCCATCTCTGATGCATTTTACTATATTCGTTCAATTCATCAAAAGTAGGAGCAATTAGAATGCCTTGTTCTGTTAAATCTTCCATTAATCCAGCTAAATCTTTGGTTTCAAGTGGTGTTAGGTCATTATTTTTCAACATTTTAGCTAATTCAAAATTAACTCGGCTTATGGAACCACGAAAGGTGTTATAGATTAAATAAGACTCCTCTCCTTCCGGAATAAATACATTAAATCTTGAATGTTTCATAGTTGATTCCTCTAAATATTGTTTTCTCTCCATAACCACCCGTATGCCTCCAGCAATACTCCCCATACTTTGCCCGATTAAGGCAATTGGTTCCATCACGGCATAGAGATGGACAGAGAGTGGTTTCTTTAATCGTATCTACCTGGAAAGCTTCCTTAATTCCTCGCACGAAAGCATGATATTCCTGACTATTCCGAGGAACAACCCTTACCATAAAACATCCATCCGTCTCCTGAAACGACTCTACGCGCTGGTGTCGGTGCAGGAATTCCCGAAAATCACCCCTCTGTGCGGTAGGAAGCTCTAACGTAACTCTGCTTATCATTCTTAATCAAACACAACAGCATTATTTAAAGTTTAGTTGTTGGGAGACAGAACAACAAGTTTAAATATTAGTACTAATTTAACAATAATAGTGGATACTAAACTATTGGAAGAACTTGGACTAACCCCTGCTGAAGCTAAAACCTATATATATTTGTTAACTAGACCTCAAACTACTGTTTCGAAGATTTCTACCGAGACTAAGTTAAACCGGTCTAATCTGTACTCAATTTTAGATAGTTTAATTCATAAGAATCTGGTTACCTCAACAATAATTAATAAAACAAGATATTACTCGGCTAATAAACCAAAAGCATTAAAGACGTTGGTTGATCAGAAGATTGACTTTCTAAGCAAGAAGAAAATTGAATTGGGAAAATTTATATCCAATGTTGAGCAGTTAAATGGATTATTTGGTTCAGAATTAAATATTGAACTTTACCAAGGAAAAGAAGGAATAAAGCGGGTTTTAGAAGAAAAAGTCTTAAAATTAAAGCGTGGGGATACCATTTATGCTTTCGGGTACAAGCATCTCTTTGAAAAAGAGTTCGGGTATTATTTCCGTAGGGTTAAAGATATTCGCGTAGAGAAAGGAATAAACTTTAAAGCTCTTTTAAAGAGACCAAAAGTTCCGAGTGGCCCTAAACGTGACTTGACCAACATAAAATATGTGGATTTAGAGTTCTCCAGCAACGTGGAGATCGCTTTTTTTGAGAATAATGTGGTTTTGTTCTTAATCTCCACTAATCCAAAGGCACTGTTTATTCAGAATAAAGATATTTATTTACATTTCCTCAACTATTTTAATCACATATGGAACTCATTATAGAATTGGCATAGCACGATGGAATCGAACCATCACCTCGCAGTCTTCCGCCGCGTGCTCTCCCTAGGGCTAATGCTATGCCACCATTGTCATTGCCTTAGGCTATTTAAAATTTGTGTAAGAAATATAAGTGCAATCAATATTTAGACGATACTGAGCTTTCTTTCCTCTTTCCCCTGCAAATTGTGCCTTTCTACGCTTTTAAGACGGTAGAAGTATCTTATTCGACTTAAGTTGCTCATTCTTTTCTCCTCCTCCCAAACACTTCCCCTTTCATCTTTAAATATTCTTCAGCATTTAAAGGAAACTGGTTAGCATTCTGCATCATAGAATTAATCAAAATATTCTGCTGTTTACTCCACACTTGATCAGGATTACTGCGTACAAACTCTGTCCAATATTTCACAAAATTCATCCTGTCCTCAAAGTTGTTCTTTCCTACTTTTAATGGTTTAATTTTCATCATTTACCCATTCTTCGACTGAATTCTGAACGCAACGAGTTCACTTTTACAAATCAATAGTTTTATCTTCAGGTCAATTCGTGGCGCAGTGCGCCGCACTTTGGGAAGTCCAGCTCAATTCATTCATTTTAGCCAACTGTATCCTTTCTTATTTCTAATATCATACAACTTAACCAGTTTATCCTTGCCGGTGGGAGTGTTAAGCATAGTCTCCCGAAATTGCTCATGCT
This sequence comes from Candidatus Woesearchaeota archaeon, assembly GCA_016214025.1. Classification (GTDB taxonomy): domain Archaea; phylum Nanobdellota; class Nanobdellia; order Woesearchaeales; family GW2011-AR9; genus JACRPH01. Next base: position 15,244 of record JACRPH010000016.1, on the reverse strand, counting down.
TGTCAAATATAGCATTAATAAACTCAGTATGTTGCTTCTTCCATTTAGCAGGGTTTTCCTTAACAAAGAGCGCCCATCTTTCCACTTGGCACATATGCCCCTCTCTCTCGCTCATAACCTAAACCTCTTAATTAGTTTTTTTATCCCTTGGATTTCGTTCTCATTAACCTTCTCGGAGTAAACAATTCTGAAATGTCGGGCATCTTCTAAATCTTTTGGACTTTTTAAAAGTTCTTCTTTAAAAGCAATATTGAAGTTAACGTTGCTAAACCATACGTCTAACTTAGTTAACTTGTATTTTTCCCGAGTTTGGAGTTGGTGTTCGTCAAGTATGTCTTTGGCAAATTTCAGTTCCATCTCAGGCAGCTCTTTGTCTTTCCAAGTGAATCTTATTGAAGTATTGTCCTGCAAATATTCATAGACTTCATCCGAATAATTTGACTGCATACACACAAAGCCGTGCTCAGTTAGGTCGGAGAATAATTCTCTAAACTGGTCTTTGCTCAGCTTCTCCATAATCATATCAATGTCCTCTGTACCTCTAGTTCTGCCCGAAGCAATAGCAAAAAATCCTGAAACTACAATATAACGGCAGTGTTTATTAATAATATTACAGAAATCTTCGCAAAATTTATCCAATATGTTTCTATCATCAATCATCCGCATCATAATTGCATATTAAACTCCAATTTATATAAATCTTCCTCTCTAAAACTCCGTCAGCTTCTTCTCATTGGACAGATTTACAATAGTAGTATTCCCCTCTTTCCCCGACACTTTTTCGGTAGAAATAAACTTCCCTTCCTGGAGCTTTATAATCCGGCGCTGGAAACTTTTATAGCTGATTTCTCCGCCCATCTCGGCATACGCCGCATAAATATCTCCTATCTTCTTTCCCGCATGCTCTTTCACCAGCTCCAAAATCAGCTGCAATTCCTCATCCAGCCCTTCCTTAGGTTTGATGTGGAAATCCTCCACTTTTTTTAACGCTTCAGCTAGATGCACTGCTGAGATAACTTTTGAGCTTCTTTCCTCGGCAATATTCCCCGCTTCCCGCATTAAATACAGCCCGATGCGCAGGTCTTTGGTTTCCACACACTTTTCTACTAACTCTTTAAAAGTATCTTCATCCCACACTCCCGGCACAAAAGCATACTCCCGGCGCTGGATTAGGATTCCCGTGATTTCTGATTCGTTATAAGGTCTAAAGAACAGGAATTCCGGAGAAAGGCGGCTGCGGATTCTCTCATCCAGCTCAGAATAATAATCGCGGTAATTAGTCAGCACAATAATACTCTTGCGGTAAATGTCCTCTAAAATAGAATACAAAAAATCAGTATCTTCCAGCTTGTCCAATTCGTCAAACACCAACACGACCGGCTTTTTGTTCAGGCTGCCTTTAATCAGGGCAAACAATTCATTAGTTCTCTTCGCTTGAAGAAATTTAAATCCGAGATCCTCACAAATCCGGTAAAATATCTTATAGGTGGTATTATCTTTCCAGCAGTTGATGTATATAGGCAGGGTTTCGCCGGATTCATCTTCCAGTTCCCTCAGCACATGTTTGCAGGCAGTAGTCTTTCCAATGCCCGGAGGACCGTACACAAACAGGTTTCTGCCGTTATATCCCTGAAGCAACGGGCGGACTACCGTAGCCAGCCTCATCTGCTCGTTCTCACGGTAAGGAACTACTTTGGGCTGATAATCATAATCCAGTACAATAGTATCTCTGAAAATGCTTTCACCGCTTTTCAGCAGGTCTTTAAACAAGGGCATATGAGAATAAAAGAAGGTTAGTTTATATTATTTTTGCGTCTAAAGAAGAGGATTGATTACCTTTTTGTACTGTTTCAAGCTTATTTTGCGTCTTCACATCATTAACAATTATGAGGATAAGCTATCCCTAAACAACACTGAGAGAGGAATGTTCCTTATTTTTGCAATTTACTATAATAAAGGCGAAAAGCACAGAAAACTAAATAAACCCCTTTCTTTTTCTTCTCTTTATGCCAGACTGCATCTTCTGCAAGATAGGAAAAAATGAAATCCCGGCACACAAAGTGTACGAAGACAAATATTGCTTCGCTTTCTTAGACATACATCCCCATGCTAAAGGGCATACCGTAGTAATTCCCAAGAAGCATGCTGTAACTCTGTTTGACTTAGACGATGCTTCTGCCCAAGAATTAATGCTGGGAGTAAAGAAAGTTATGGCCATCCTGCAGAAAAAACTCTCTCCTGACGGCTTTAATGTCGGCTGGAATCAGGGCAGTGAAGCTGGACAGGTTGTTCCGCATCTGCATATCCACATCATGCCACGTTATATCGGAGATGGCGGAGGCAGCATGCATTCCATCATCAAGAATCCTGGAGAATTGAGTGTGGAAGAAGTGGCGAGGAAGTTTAAGTGATTTCCCAGCAAAAACCTTATAAAACCGCTTATTTCTGTTCCGCTTAAGGCGGTGTAGCTTAACCTGGTTTATAGCGTCACGCTCATAATACTTGAGCTATGAGAGCTTTGCTCAATGACTAAACTCAGCTGAATTGGGTTACGTGAAGGTCGGGGATTCAAATTCCCCCACCGCCACTTTCTTTACGACAATTTTATAAACAACAATTGAATTTTCTAGTTCAAGCCAGCGTGGCACAACCCGGTACTGCGCAAGCCTGGAATTACAGGAAGTACCATGGAGCTTGTTCCCGCAAGGGTATCCCGGTTCAAATGCAGAGAAAACTGCTGAATGTCCGGGCGCTGGCGCGTTTTACTTTTCACATCAACAATCTTTATTATAGTAAGTGGCATTAGTTTTTGTACAAAATGTCACTTACTTATTAGGAGATGACATACTCTTTTGTATAAAAATTTATGTCATCGAGTATAATAATATTCATTCCTAAACCAAAATGCCCAAATTAACCCATCTCACCATTTTCAACAGCAAAGCCGGCAGCTACACCCGCAGGGAAGCTCAGGAGATTAAACAAATTCTTAACCAGCATCCAGAAAAATTAGATGGGATCATTTTTAACTCTCCGGACTTAAGTAAGTTAGAGCAATTTCTTATGGAGCACAAAGATTATCATCCCGAAATCCTGGGTGTAGGCGGAGGAGACGGCACCATTTCCCGTACTTTAACTGCAGTAAAAGAGGTCTGGGGCTATCTGCCGGAATACTTGGCATTTTATGCTTTAGGCACAGTAAATAATGCTTCCGCTAATTTTGGCTTAGCGGATATTACTGACAAGCTGTGGAGGAAATTACATCGAAAGACTTCTCCGCTTGGCTTAGCTGATTATATTCATGATTGTATCTATTCTAGTCAAGAGATAAATACTGAAGAAGTGCCCTTACTCGACGTTAACGGACAGAAAGGCCTTAATCTCGGTTTTGGCGCTGTTCCTAAATTAATCTGGACTTATTATGGGCAAACTATGAAACGATATTATCAATTGGAAGAAGAGCTGGATAGGGCATCTCCAAATAATTATCCCTGGCTGATTGAAAAAGTGTGGAAAGAGAAAGCTGAAGACCCTTCGTTCATAGAAGTCTTTCCCTTCGGCAACGGCGACTTGTTTAAGAAAAGCGGAGCAGCTTCCGGCGTTTATACGGGAGTGGTTTCTGCTTTGGCAGCGGTTTTTCCATTCCTGGAACGAGGTAAGTTTTACGCCGAAACTTTCCCGGGAAAAATTTACCTGGATGGAAAAGAATTTCTCAATAGTAAGAAAGTAAATGCGATTTATGTTTCTGCTTACGAGAAATTTAATCTTGGGTTTAGGCAACTATCTTTTGCCGCTACACCTGAAGCCAAAACCAGGAAAGGAAAGGTTCAAGTGGTTCTTTCTACTGCCAGCCTGTTCAATATTGTCAATCAGATACCTACGCTGATGGAAGGAGAGCATTTGAAAGGCTGCCACTACCAGCATGCCCAAGAGATGCGGCTGGAAGCTGATGAACCCATTATCTGCCAGTTGGATGCAGAAATAATGGCTTTTGATAAAGAAGTTACAGTTAAGTACGATCAGCTGTTAAGGGTGATTGTGCCGAGGTGAAATAAGAGAGCCTGCCTACTGCAACAAGTAACCAAAACCTACCTCTCCTTCGCCTCTTCTGCAATGATCATCCCGCCTAATTCCTGGCAGAAAGTGGCGTTAGTTCCCTTTCCCCGCTTCTTGTAGCATTTCTGGCGGTAGGTATCCTGTAATCCTTTTGTTTCTCGATTCTCTGGAGCTTCGATGGAAGCTAATTGGTAATCAATATCTAACTTTTGCAGCTCAGCCTGAAGTTCGGAGAACTCCCGGTACAGCAATCCTAACCTTTCTTTGCTGCAGATAGGAAACGCTTCCAACTCTGGAGTGCAAGTACGGACATAAAAAGTCTTATCCTTCCAGAAAGGAACGCCGGGATGTGTAAATAATGGCCATCAAATCAGCGCTATCATGATGAACTACCTCTACTCGAGGAGCAGCTGGCTCTTCTGAATCAGTTTTCTTCTTTTTAGCATAAGCATCTCCGGCTAAGGCTAGCGCAGTTGCTCCAATTATCGCATAGTATAATGTTTTCATGTTTTAATCACCATGGTGGCACTGCCAGAAGTGCTTTTATAAGCTTTATTGAGTTGCAGTAGATAGGTTCATAGAAATTACGAGTTCTTTGGCTCGTTCAGCATCTGCTTTACGTATTATATCAAAATACTTCTGCGCTAAGTTGATGCTTTCCCCACATTCAGAACTGCACGGAAAATGCGATAATAATACTGCATCTTTCTCCCGCAGCGATAAATTGGTCCAGGGATTGGTGAGTGGTAATTCTAAGTTAGTATTATTCTCATTGAACATCTGGCAGAAGAATTCTATGCAACAGGCAGGATATCCTAACAATCTTCCCAATTCGCTATGGTTGTTGGTTAATTCAGCATATGAAGCGAATAACGCTTTCTGCTCGTCTTTAGATAAATATATGAAAAACATTCCCGAACGAGGATCATTTTCATCGATGCGTATTCCTTTATTGGAGAAAACTTTATCTTTATCCTCCAAGAGGACTTTGAATTTGGATTTTATTAAGAAGAGATGGTTATCTTTGCAGAACAGTTCTACTTTTGGTAACTCTGCTTCATAAAATCCCTGCCGGACTACTTCTTTGGCATCGTTCAGCAGGAAAAGTATTTCTTGTGCTTTAGTTTTGGAGCCGAAGATTGGAGTGAGTTGGGAAATCATACTTCCTAGAAATAGCGGAGAGTTATATTTGTTGTGGTAAAGTTTAATAGTACTTACAGGTAGTAAATAAGCAAAAAGTTAATAAACACGTTCGATAAATGAACCAATAATGACTCCTAAAAAAGCAGTTTATGCCGGAAGCTTTGACCCTCTGACTAATGGGCATTTATGGATGATTGAAAAAGGATCAATGCTATTTAATGAGGTGGTAGTGGCAGTAGCAGTTAATCCAGATAAAAAGGAGTCCCATACCTTCTCGCTGGAAGACCGATTAGAGATTACCCAAGATGTAACCGAGAGGTATTCTAATGTAAGTGTAGTTTCTTTAAGCCGGAAGTACACCGCGAAATATGCCCGCAAGATAGGGGCGCAGTTCATGCTTAGAGGAATACGCAGCCCCCAGGATTATGAATATGAACGAGAGATTCGAGAGGTGAATAGTAGGATTGATCCTGATGTATTGTCAGTGTTTCTCACCCCGCCCCCGGAATTGTCCAGCGTAAGTTCCAGCATGGTAAAAGGCTTAGTAGAATATGAAAGCTGGGAAGAAGTTATTCAACCTTATATTCCTACTATCGTCTACAAAAAATTTCTGGAGAAGTTCAACGGCTATGCTGAACGGTGGGAAGAGTTGTGGAGAATTATCGGAGCCAGTGGAGAAGCAATGGAAGCATACAAGCAAATCTTACACCATTACTCTGAGCCGCATCGTGCCTATCATAATATAGTGCATATTGCTCACTCCTTACAGGAATTAGATGGGGTAAAAAGCTCAGTAAGAGATTATGATGCATTGGAATTAGCTTTATTCTTACATGATGTAGTTTATGATACTCATGCGTTAGATAACGAAGAGCAAAGTGCAGAGTTTGCCCGGAAAATGCTTGGGGAAGCGGGTGTAAATTGTGATTTCACGGAGGAAGTAAAAGCATTGATTCTCTACACTAAGCATAAAGTTGAGCCGCCAGAGCAGGATGCACGATTATTATGTGATATTGACTTAGCTATCATTGGACAGCCAGAAAAGGTATATGATGAATTTGAAAGAAATATCCGCAAAGAATATCATTGGGTGCCGGAAGAAATATTCCGCATGGAAAGAAAGAAGCTTTTAGAGGCATTCTTATCCCGGCCACAGATTTATTATACTGAGCATTTCCGACAGAAGTATGAAGCGCCAGCGAGAGAGAATATGGGAAGGGCGATAATTAATCTATCCTGATGCCAAGCATTAGAAATCCTTTACCATCCTTTCCGTTCCGTCTGCTTCCAGAAAAACAACGCGATTGTCTTTAGATGCCGTTCTCAGAAGCGGTTCTAATGTTTTAATGTTGCTGGTTCTGAAAGTGCATCCTGTTGCCTCTGCTCCACACTCTAGCGGGAAGTAATCCGTAAGCTCTTCGACCGTGATAATGCACCTCTTAGCCTTTTCACAAAATCCCCATGGCGCTTTACCATAGACGATAATAACCGCATCTTCTGACTCGGACCCAAAGTTCGCTGCTAAAAAAGAACCATCTCCAATATTCCCATAAACCGTTAATTTCATATTCTTAAATCCATAGAATGCATGTTCTTCTAAATCCCCTTTAATTTCTAAAATTAATGGCCTTTCTTTGATAGATAGTGGATAACCCTTAAAATATGGTTCAGACCTTTCCGTTGATCCCAACCCTCGCCCAAAATTGCTTAAAGCCCTTCGGTTTGGAGGAACAAGCACAAAGTTATTTTTGCCAGAGATATAACTATTGAGAATTAACTTATCCAGAAAGATTGCGGTCACCCGGCCATAGTTCTCTTCTTCTTCGAATCTGATGGTTGACTGGAGAAAAATATTAACTTGTTCCGAAGTCAAATTCTCGGTTATGTTTGCAGGGGGTTCGGTATTTTTGATTATTCTCGGAGGGAGCGTGATAGGATAATCATCACACAATGCCACTTTATACTTTTTGAACAATTCGCTGAAAGGGGAGATGCCCACCTCTTCCAATTTTCCGGCCTCTGGAGAAGTAGTTGGAACATAGTCACGGACGATTCCAGCGATTCCAGTTCCTTTCTGCATCCTGATTGGAGTCATTGGTAAAAAAGTGAAACCGGCTTATTATCCGGCGGAGCTAAACTATCTATTATTCCTAACGTCAAGCCAATAAAGTCCTCCTTTTTATCTGCAGGATAAACTTCAGTGTTAGGCAGGTTTAATTTTTTCCAGCGCTCATAATTCTTCGGAGAACCGGTAATAAACACAAAATTCCGCGTTAACTGGGCGACACTGTTAAAATGATCAATTACTTCTTCAGGATTAGCTAACCAGCCATCGGTAATTAAGATATTATCAATCTTATCGTAAGTTTCTTTTAGCTGGCGAGTCATCTTAACTTCTAAGTTCTTTTCCATAAATTCTTTCTGCTCCTCGGGAGGCAGGCTGGCGGCATATTTTTTATAATCATCCTCAGTGGTATAGATTATATCTAATTGGCGCGCATCTTCCGGTGTGGCGGCCAGCTTCTGAAGATGCTTCTTGATTTTATTGATGTTCAGCCAAGTTCCCCCGCCCCAGTATGCGCAGAGCAGGGAATAAACTGCATTTAAATCTCGGGTGGGGAAAAGCGTAGCCATATCCACGGAGAAGTTATCTACTCCTATTGATGCTCCGTTATGCCAATAGCCGTTGGCTAAGATAGAAGAACAAAGTACAGCCAAAGAACCTTTTGTGGGATGTTTCATAGAGCCGGAGGTATCCAGCCTGAGCCAGGCATCAGGAACTTTATACAAGCGATCTTTTCTTTTACCGGCTTTTAATTGGTGCCTTTTAGTGATTCCGGGCAGTATTATCCCTCCGGTGGAAAAAGGGTCTAAGGTTCGGATGGGATCTCCGATGGTAAATTCTTTTTTCCCTTCCGGATAATTATCGGTTACGTCAACCATCAACGGCTTTTTGAATATGGATACCCCATAAGTGCCGGCCAATCGTTCATAATAGGGGATCTGCCCGTCATGGAATTGGAGTTGTATTCCCTCTTCGGTTCCAGCTTGCTGGCTGTGAGACTGGCCACGAGAAGTTCCCCGGGGCTTATCAAACTCTTTTCCGGTTTTTCTTTCCACATAATCTTTTATTCTTTCGTAACGCGACTTCCCCCATTTGCGAATTATATCATTTAACCCTTCTTCCAGCTTATCTTTGGGAAAGTCTTTCAGTTCGGGAGCATCTTCAAATATGGGCTTAATGAATCTGCGGAGAATCTTCCATAGCTCACCATCTTCACCTGAACCACCATATCTTACTTTTATTTTTAGTTTAGGCAGTTTTGCATCGCGTTGCTTTAATATATCTGCAACAATATTACCAAATTGGATAAAATTTACGATTTCATCTTCCTTGGTAAGATAATTGATGCTCATCATCTCTTTAAATTTCTGCGCCAGATAACCATCTTTTTCCAGCCTAACTCCCAAATCCTCATTTCCCTGGCGCTGATAGTAAGCAATGAGCAGTTTATCTACAGAATAATCGCGCATGGTTCTCTGGACTTCTTCAGGAGCTATTTTCAGCAATTTAAAAACGGCCTGTTCGACAGCTGACAATTTATCCTGCTCCATCAGCCGGGCAAGCCCGCGATAGACAGCACGAACATCTTTTCCTTTATGTTTCATTAAAACTTGAGTAAGATTATTCATTAAGTCGCACCAGTAGGCCAAAACACCATCAGCGTATTCTTTAAAATTTGATTCGGCTAAGTGCCCAAAGAACATTAAAGTGGAACATTCCCGAGGGTAATAAGAGTAATGGCCCACTTCATGCTTTAATATCCCCCCAAAAGCGATTTCCGGCTCCAGCCTGCCTTCCAGGCATAACCTTTCCAGAAACTTCTTAGAAATAGAAGTGCGATTAGTATGAAAGTCAAAGAAAGCGGTATCACATTTAGCATCCTCCAGATTTTCTTCCAGAGTTACCTCTGCCGGGATAAGCGGGCTGTAAAAGTCTTTAAATATCTGTGGTGTTTCTTTCTGTGCAATTTCTTCCCAGTTGAAAGTGGTCATTTTGTTGGTTTGTAACGGTCTTTACAATAATTATCCACATTCAGGGGATCTTTGTAATAATCTCCCAATTTGAAAGGGATAAGTGTTCCATCACTCTGCTGAAAGTAGAGATAATTGAGGGGCTCATCAGCTTGATTCCGAGCGAGAAACACATTTTTCTTTAGAGATTGAAAGGTCTCAGAATTAGAGGTAATATAAGCGCAGTTCTCAGTTGAGGTGTTAACAGGTGAAATTGGTTTTACATGTACTTCTGCTTCCACCACTAAGCTTCCCAGATGGAAAATACAATTTTTAGAATGGTACGTCAATCCTGAGAAAGTGGTACGCTCTGATAGGGAAAGCAGCATATCTTCGACGGATAAAATGTTAAATGTTCCATCCCCTAAAAGATTTATCCTCAAAGGGTCATCTTCTCTACCAATTAAATAACTGGATAAACAACTCACCGGCTTCACCCCATCTAGTTGCAATGAAAAGTTATTGTAGCCGGCATAATAAGAATTCTGGATGAGCTTACTCACCAGCAATCCGCTCCTCTTACCGTAATAGTTCTCATGCTCTTCATAGCGAAACATCCCTTGGAAGAAAGCATTAATTTCTAAAGGAGTTAGCACTTCTAAGAAAGTTAGCTGTTCTTTACCACTTGGTAGATCCATGGAGTAGGGATAATCAATCTGTTGAACGAAAGGTTGTTCAAATTCCGCTTCCTCGTCCATCATTTTAATGCCAAAAAATTCAGGGAAAAAATTCAGCATTTTCTCGTATTTCCGATATAGTTCAGAGAACTTATCACTTGCTCCCTCTACAACCGGATTTTCTTCTACTCTTTCCGGAACGTACTCTCTAACTAAGCCGTTGATTCCGGTTCCTTTCTTCATTTGAAGTACTGCCATTTTTATTGATTATTGGTTTTGTATTTTACTTAAATCAATTAATCCTGATGAGATTTCTGCTTCCGGTGCCTTTTGTTCAACTTGATAATCCTCCAATTTGAAAAGGATAAGTATTCCATCACTCTGCTGGAAATAAAGGTAGCTTTCTGAGGTGTGATGCTCTTTAAAAAGATATTTTCTCTGTAGAGATTTAAATGTTTCAGGATTAGAAGTTATAAAAGCACAACATCCCGCAAAACGAGAGGTATCCACATTGCATTTCCCGTCAGTTGATAAAGCCGTATTTCCCAAATCAAAGATGCAGTATCGAGAGCTAAGGGTTATCTCTAAAAAAGTATCAAAGGGAGGCAGGTCAATAAGATTAATATGAAGCGGGTCTTCTTTTGTACCTACTAAACCACTGGCCAAACGGCTAAAAGGCTCAATCACCCCCAACCCCAATGAAAAGTTATTATGGCCGGCATAATAAGAGTTCTGAATCAGCTTGCTGACCAGCAATCCGCTTCTGGATTCGGAATAGTTTCGGTGTTCTTCATACTGCATCATTCCCTGCAGGAAAAGATTAATTTCGGTGGGGGTTAATACTTCTAAGAAAGTAAGCTTCTCCCAATCGCAGCTTGAATCAAGAAATGCAGGGTATTCAATAAATTCAACAAAACCAAAATCATTATCTATTGGTTCCGAAGAAGAGTCTAACAGTTTCTCATATTTCCGATACAATTCTGAGAATTTATTGCTTCCACTTTCTATTTTTGCTTTTTCCTCTACTCTTTCCGGAACATAATCTCTAACTAAATCATCAATTCCGGTTCCTTTCTTCATTTGAAGTACTGCCATTTTTAACTGTTAATCAGATTCGTTTTGTTTTGAGGAATGAGTCACGGCTTTCTTTACCATCGCTGCCAACTTTGAATGGGATAAGTAGTCCATAGCTCTGCTGAAGATAGAGCGAGGAGGATAATCCTGCAACGGAGTTACATCATAACGGAGTACATTTATTCTAATAAAAGGCTTATCTCTATGGTTATCCCGGCCATTCTTTTTAACATACCACCCTTTAATTAAAGTCACGTTTCCAGAAGAATCCGTTTTAGCTATTGGATGAGAAGCAATAAAAGTACTCTCATCAACTTCAAAGTATCCTGAGTTGAAGTCGCCCTCTTCTAATTCATCAAAGTAAAAAGTGCAATATTTAGCGCCAGCCGCAAAAGGAAACCATGAAAGGGGAGAATGATATAAGTAACGAGGTAAGAAATGTTCTCCTCTCTCCATTTTTCCAAAGAGGCTGACACTTAGTGGATTTTCTGGAGTGCCTCTCAAGCCACAACACAAATATCTCATCGGCTTTAACCCGTCCAAGTGCAAAGAAAAGTTATTGTAGCCGGCATGGTAGGAATTTTGGATGAGCTTACTCAAGAATGAAATAATGATATTCGGATAACTCTCGCGATCTTCGAATAGCGCTACCGATTGGAAAAATCCATCCACTTCTGCGGGGGTCAACACTTCAGTCACAAAAGATAATTCTGCATCAAGATACCGCTTTCTAGATAGAGGTGGATAATAATCATATTTAGGTTCGACCAGTTCCAGAACCTGGCGATATTTCTGATAGAGAGGGGTTAGCCTATCACCTACGGGAGAAATTGCTTTTGGCTTTTCCTCCACCCTTTCCGGAACATAATCTCTAACTAAATCATCAATTCCGGTTCCTTTCTTCATCGCCACAGAAAGCATCGCTTACCTCCCAGAGTTTAATCTTCCAATGTACTCTTTAAGCAATGGATGGTCAACTAAATCCGAGTTTTGCATCAATTCTTCCGCTCTGGCTCTTAGCGCTTCAGTTAGCTTTAGCTCTGCCTTAACTAAATCGCCTTTCTTTTCTTTCTGATAAATCATCAATAAATCTAAATCAGCTTTAACACTAGCATAATTCAGCTCCACCTCTTTCACTAATTTTTGGGATAAATGCATCTCCCGGGTACAGCCGTACATTCCTTCCCTTTTACTTAAATTATGCAGCTTGGCAAAGTCATTGGTAAACTCCAGGCGATGGCCTAAAATATGAGGAGCAATCGCTACTAAATAGTCTTTGTTAACCTCTTTCACTCCCCCCAAATAAGCCAGAGCTTTGGCATAATCTTCCAGCCCGTCGAGCGCGCCTCGGGGAGAAAAAGCATTATGAGTTTTAGTGCTGGCTAAGCTAAAAGCATGATTACTGCTATCAATAGGGTCATTGCTGCGCTTTCTTCCAAAATTATAAGTATTATTTAACTCGGAATCAATTATCTGCAAAAGAGCCTCGGCTTCTGAGGTTAAAGGAACTTTCCAAATTTCTTGTTTGGTGTTTATCCGGTCTTCTGCAGAGAATACGTGCCCATTCATTGGTTCTGACTCTATAATGCGGGCGAATTTTGATTGCTCCTGCTGGATTCGCTTTAACTTATCTACGATAGAAATACTTTTATCATTTATTAATCCAATAACAGAACACGTCAGCGGCTCTTGGCAAAGCTCAGCAATATTTTCTTTGGCCCGGCGGATGTCTTTACGGTAGCTTGCCCCGATATGCCCCAATTCCAGACTAATGGTAAATCTATCCCTAATGGGCGGAATCAAAATATGATTGCCATCATCAGGGTGATTAGCCGTAGCAAAGAAAGGAGTTCTTCCGCTAAAAAAAGTAGCATTGAGATAGTTAAAACGCCCGGTCTGCAAGGCATTAAGCAGCTCGTCCTGCTTTCCCGTAGGCAGGCGGTTTATTTCATCGATGATCCTTACTTGCAGATAGGCGCTTAGCAGCCAGATGACCGATTCCTCTCGTGCTAATTTGGAAAAGTCGGGGCGGGCAATCATGGTCTCAAAAGTTTGATCCGGATGCCCCTGTATCTGAGCTGCTTCATATAAATCGAAAGGAAGCCCGCTCATAACTGAGGCAATGACTTTAGCTGCAGTAGTCTTGGCAAATCCCGGCTCGCCCACAATAAGAGGATTGGCATCTAAAACATAAGAGAGAACCAGTAAAGTAGTGTTCCAATGAAGAAATTCTTTTCCGGAAATCACTTTTACTTCCGGGTCGATGAAGTAGTTCTCTCCGATTAATGCAATGTCAGTAATAAGTTTTTCAGGATAGGTGGGCATTTTTAACCTCAAAACTAAAGTACGCTATCTAGATTATTATTTTGAGGTAGTAAATAAGTTAAACTATATAAACTTTTTCCGAAAATTTGAAAGAAATTAAAGTTTGATCAAGAGATGTTCACAATTAGCAATCTATCCCGCCACACAACTCAGCTTTCTTGAGATAAGAGCACCATAAATATCCCACACTCTTTTTCCCCGGTTCATTAACTTCTCTACAAAGAAGAATGCTATGTTATGTACTCCATTTTCTGCCGGTCGTTCCGTTACAATGGCATCTTTTAATCCAGCGATATCGTTCTCTTTAATTACTCGCATCCATGCTAATGAAAAAGCATATGCTTTGGCTTCTTCATCCTGTGCATTGGTTAATTGCTCAGTTAATACATGACCTAATTCATGCCCCACGGTTAACAGAACTCGGGCTAAAAAGTCGTTTTTTACGAATATTTCTGACATTAATCCCTGGGTTCGGCGATTGATAGATAAGCCAATTGTTCCCGGATGCGGAGCAAGCTTTCTGAACTTCTCTTCGTCTAATACAGAAACTTTAACATCTTTAGGAAATGCTTCATGGAACATCAATTCAAACGCCTGCTCGATATGTTCTCTTATTTCTTCGGCTTTGCCTACAAACATGCCCCAATTTCCAGGCTGGAGGAAATGGTCGGGAATGAAACTGTAATTTGCCTGAGGCTGAAATAAGTTGTAAGTTAGAGGATTGTTTTTGTAAGAGAAAGATGAGGAAGTATTAATGGGATTGTAGGAGAATGAGTTTGTTATAGGGAAAGTTGAAGTGAATGAATAACTTGGAGCATTAATAGCAGCAATGGAATAGCTTATTGGTGAGGGAAGAGCAGGATGATACGCATATTCTGGCTCGTGGTTAAGATGGCTCTCCGAAGCGATAGATTCCAGCTTACTGTACCCGACATGACTACAATTATTTCCACCGCACCCCCCTGCATACTGAGACGTTCCGTACATGATATGAGCTAGATGATTTACGAGAATATTAACTTAACGGAAGAAAGTGAGACAAAAATGTAAAAAACAAAATCTTTATAGGCGCGACTCAAGTGCTGATATTGCGTCGCATTTCAGCTCTTTCACCTGTCTGCAGAAATGTGCCTCATCGCTAACACGGTCACTACATGAATCAGAACTCTCATCTGCTACATAAAAAGAAGGGAATAATTTTCCTACTCTATCAAAACATTGTTTCCTGCGTCTTGCTTGTGTTTCTCCCTCAGGGGTATATGCTGGTACACCGGCGCAGTCTGAACCATTATTCTCACAGTCAAAGATAGCACTTGAAAAAGATGGCGAGGGATATTTCTGTTCACACTCATCCATAGCACTCTGCTTTTCGCTTAGAACAGATCTCTGCAATTCGTCTCTCTCACAGTCAGCAATTCCGTTTTCATAATGAGATTCACACACTGCATGATACCGACCGTTCGGATTTCTACCATTTGGGCTATATTCCCCGTACTCATTACAAGCTTCAGGAGAAGGGTTGTACACTAAACTCGCCAAAGCTAAGATTCCGTTCACAATCAAATTTCCAACAATTGTTACCATTTATTCATCACCTGTTTGATTTTTTAAAGTCGTTATTCCCCTTTTGGAACTGATTCCATTTTGGGATTTATACTTAAAAACAGAGCTACTATTTAAACTTTTCGGTGTTTTTACCACTGTAGAGTAATCTCGCCCCTAAAATTTAAACGACTTCGGCCACTTCTTCACCAACAAAATTGGCAGAATTATCTTAAAAAAGTGGGACAGAAAAGCAAAACCTACTTTAATCCACCGGGCACCCCATTAACTTAGTGTGGTATTCTTGAGCACAATAATCTTTATATATTAGTTGTTGCTACACGTATCAACATGAGAAAAATAAAGATAAACCAGGAAAATCTAATAATAGAAGATAAATTAGTGGGGTTCTT
>JACRPH010000070.1 GCA_016214025.1 Candidatus Woesearchaeota archaeon | reverse complement strand
GATTACTACTCCTACCGTAAACGAATACGCAATCAGCTTATTCGTTACTGATTTTCCTACCATTTTATATCCACCTCCCTTGGTTTAAATTATTATATTTCCTCTTAAAACAGCTGGTGTTTAAAAAGTTTTCTTTTATCTAAACTTTTGATTTAAAGCAAAACTTTAGATTACGGGACGTTAGTAAGTCGAGTATAATTATCACTGAACTGGTTGGCCCAATCATACACTATTAGAATCACTCCAAACAAAGCCGTTCCGGCTACGGGAACCAGCCAGGCTGCTCCCGCCACTCCTAAAGCTATTTTATGTTTAGTTTCTTCATCATCCAACATTTTTTTAATTGCAGCCACTTTCTCTTGATTGTGGTGATACGCTCCCCTAATTAGCTGCACCGCGTTCCTTTCCTTCCCTAAAAGCGATTGTAACCTCCATCGTAAATACTTAAGCTTTATACCTGAAGCCAGAGGCAAGGCATAAGCAATTTTAATCTGCTTTTCACGCAGGGAAACTACTTTAATCAGCTGTCTTTCAATTATTTTATTTCTCATTAATAATTCCTGAAAAAAGGGGTCTTTATGCCCTTTCTCTTTGACCAGAATAACATAACCCATCAGCCTAAGAAATAACGCTTCAAATTGGTTTAGAACAGAGATTGATTCCTGGGTGCTTTCAGCAAAAGAAGAAAGAGCCTGCTCTCCCTGATGAAAGTAATTTAACCGGTTAGATTCAATCTTAGAGAGCCGCAGGAAAAGCTCTTTAATTTCTTCTTTAATTCCACCGATGTTCTTTTCCAGCTCTTCTTTATTTATCATCTCCCCATCACCTGCTTTGGAAATTGCAAGCTTATCAACAGGGTATTTATCATTGTTATTAAAAAGTTATGCTATGAACTCACCAGTTTCCATTTAACACTCCCAGCGCTTCCGAAACATGCCTAGGATCCCATTCCAGGTAGAGAAAACTATTCTCAACTAACTTATACCGCTTCAGCGACTTAAATACCAGAACCGGAGGGTAATCTCCAAACTGGTCGTAAGTAAGGTCTACATACCATCTTCTTTCATGATCGTAGTTCCAGGCATGAGCTTCTTCCTCTTTGTCCTTTTGGAGCTTATACCCGCGTATAATGTCAAATCCCAAATCCTGAGAAACGATTTCGGCAGCATCAACACAGAAATCTTTGGGAAATCCCTGCGGCGCCAGCACTTTTTCTAAGACCGAACGAATTTCCTGCAGGCGGGGGAAATATGAGGGGGTAATCATTCTTTTATCTTCTTCACTACCGTATTCTCAAACGCTCCCGTATCCAGCATCTCCTGGGCTTTCTTGGTGAATTCGTTAGTGTACAAGAACAGCAAGGGCAGTTTTTTTATCTGGGCTTCCATATACGCCGAACTTAAGTCCTTTTCATCACACTTAGCTTTGTTTTTCGCTTTGCAGAAATAAGTCAGGTTGCCCACTACTGATGGAACTTTCAGCAGGAAATTCATCTCCGCATTCTTACGCAATATTTCTTTCTGCTCAATTATAATCTTCTTGCTCTTAAAGAAATCTTCCAATAACGGCATGAATTCGTCGCGGATAGGAGCACGTTTTCTAACTGGCTTCTTTTCGGGATGCTTTTCTACCACCATTTCAGCCGGCTTTTCTATCACCCTCTCTACTGGCTTCTCTATCATCTTCTCAACCGTTTTTTCCACTACTTTTTCTACGGGTTTTTCCATCGGTTTTTCTTTAGTAGTTGAAAACTGCTTCTTTTCTACCGGCTCTTCTTTCTTTGCTTGGGTAAGAGTAGTCTGAATTGCCTGCTGCTGATTATACATCTGCTCAGCGAGAGAGGTCTCAGTCTCTACCGGCTGTACTTCCGCTTGCTGAGATGGCAACGGCTCTTCTTTAGGTTTAGATTCTAACAGCTTCCCTTTAATCAACTGGTTCGCTTCAGCCTCAGGAAGCAAGTGCCACTTCCAGAATAATTCCGCTTTCCCCTGAAAAGTCACCTGCAACGGAAAAGCAAAATCTTTCAGATGGCGCAACGCCACTTTAGGCAGCAGCTCTAATTCCGCTTCCCGCAGCACTTTATGCTCTTTCAGCAGATTAAGTACATTTAAATCCTGGGGGTTGATATTACTAGAAGCAAACCTTTCTAGTTGATCTTCCTGTCCCGGCAGGTAATATAACGGTGAACCGCCAACCTTTAGATTTGAGATCTTAACTTTTCCCTGAGCAGATAAATCAGAAAGATGTGCAGAAGCGATAATTATCTCGGTGCCGATAAGCTTGGCTACTTTAGTGGGGAGGGAAGGTCCATTTACGGCTAAAAACTGGAGTATTTTGTCTTGATCCGGCATTATACCTAAAAGAGTAAATTAGGTTTAAATAAATTTAGGTGGTTAAGAATAACTTTAGGCTTTTACGGCCTCATCCATCGTATCTCATAATATGTAACATCGCCTTCGTCATCTACAATCCCAATTAACAGCCTTTTCTTAGTGCTGTGTGCTACTCTATTCTTAGCGGCAAATTCATACCAAGTTAAAGTGTCGCCTTCATGTACGGGATAGACTATCCATCGCGCATGGTCTTCTCCCGGTTTTACTCCACGGTCATATACCCTGAAATCAGCTCCGAATTTTAAAGCGGTCTTAATAATGTACCCGCGATTTCGGATATCTTTAAACACACAATAGCGGATCCAGAAATTAGGTTCAGCACCTCTGGCTTTCTTTAGGAATCCCTCCAAGCCCAGCTTTTTGCCCGATTCACTCTTGATATCCAACCTACCTTTCTCCATCAAATATAATCCTTCCAATAAAGATAGCTCAACCTTGCCGCTTTCGGGTATGATCCCAAACCGTGATTGGTTGTAGAACTCCCGAGCTTCATCAGAAGATTCAGTGATAACCTTCTCACCAGCTAAGATAGCTTTAACTACTACTTTTTTCTTTTTCTCTTCTGAAGGAACATCGGCCGGTTTGTCCAGAACTACAACTTTGCCTTCTTCTTCCGGAAAATTAACTTCAGCAATTTCAGAAACTTCGATTAAACCAGGCTTAGCTTCGGGCTTAGCTCTCTTGGGTTCTGCTTTCTCTCCGGATTGAGCTGCACAGGATTCCATCAATGTGGCCTGAGCAGACTTCTTTTTCTTGCTCATGATTAGGTAGGATTAAGCAGGCTGTTTTTAAACGTTGCGGGGGGAATTAACGGGCCGGGCATTTTACTCTTTTACAATATTCTTTTAGCACTTGATTGTATGCTACTTTTGGATTAATTCTTTCATCAATTAGACGAAGATAATTACCTGAATTCATAGCATTTTTTGTACACTAGGAATTTATAATTTCTGATTTGTACGTATTCCGTCTAAAAAACCCCATTTTTGTCGCAAAAACCGAAAAGTATTTATATAACCTAGTGTATAACTATCCACTATGT
>JACRPH010000015.1 GCA_016214025.1 Candidatus Woesearchaeota archaeon | reverse complement strand
CTTATGTTGTGGTTAATGCTTTAGTGGAGAAAATTGGACCGGTGAATGTGCGTTCAACAATGGGCGACCTGATGTTAAGTTATGAAGATTCATATATTGTTATCAATACTCAATTCTTAAAGAGTGTCAGACTGGTAAAAACGGGGGATTTAACCAGCCAGGAAGTAGAAGCAGTAATGCAGGCATACAAAATCGGCAATTCCCTTGACGGAAAAAAATCCCCCTCCGAAATACTGCATGAATTAGGAGTTTCCATTTACGAACCAAAACCGGATGAATTTAGCTGGAGTTATCTGGCCGGATATGATAGGGTTAAGCAGGAAATTAAAGATACGGTAATTTTACCTCTGCAACATCCGGAAGTTTACGAACAGATAGCTCAGCAGACCAGACAAAAGTATGAGAATATACAGCCCAAAGCAGTTTTGTTTGAAGGGCCACCGGGCACTGGAAAAACCACCTGCGCCCGCATCATTGCTGGAGAAGCCGGATGCCAGTTGGTTCATGTTCCCATTGAAAGCATCATGAGCAAATGGTATGGCGAAAGCGAAAGAAAGTTAGCTAAAATCTTCACCTGCTGTCAGGAATTAGGAAATCTTATTATCTTTTTAGATGAGATTGATTCCCTGGGAATATCTAGGGAAGGGAATATCCATGAAGCCAGCAGAAGAATACTATCGGCCGGCATATTCAAGAACTACGCTAAGCACCTAAACTCTGCTGATTTAGAAACCCTCGCCAAAAGGTCAGAAGAACTTTCCGGAAGAAATATCAAAGATATCTGCGAGCATGCTGAAAGAAGATGGGCTTCCCGGTTGATAAGTGGCGAAGTTAGAGGCGAGGTGCCAAATTTGATGGAATACTTGTCCTCTTTAAAAGCCAGAAAAACTAATGGATTATGATTACGCACACACTAAAATTAGCAATTATTAAATTTTAAGGAGGGTCGAGCTGGCTGTTTTACTTCATTACCATCGTCTCTTCCGTTTTATCCTCTTCCACCGGTTTCATTCCTTCTATCTTTTTCTTTTCCCCCACTTCCAATGGCTCAATGACTGGCAGAGAGAAGTGCGTATAAGCCGAGCCGCCAGTACCATAATCTTTTCTTAACTTAACCCATTCCTGCTTCACTTTTTCGTTATTTCGTAAGATAGCCAAAGCTGCCAGATATTTAGCATCCTGCTCTTCAATTTTGCCTTGAGTGACATACAACACCAGATACGCATTTCGCAGCAGAAAAATAGCATCTTCATCTTTGATTTTGGGAAGGTTTAACTGGAAAAGAGATGTATCGAGCAACGCTCTAAGTTTTCCTTTGTCTTCCTCACTCATCTTTACTTGATAGTCCGGCGAACTTTTCTTTTCTGCTGCAATCGTTTCTAAAGTAGTGCTATTTATCTGGGCAGTTTTAACTTTCTTACCGATTCTATGCCCTAAGAAGTACCTGCCCACTTCATATTCAAGAGTTATTTTGTGCCAAGGAGAGTCCCATAAAGCTTTGTAATTTCTTTGTGAGGGGTCTGATTCTTTGATGATGCCTTTGCAATAATCTTTTATCGCATAATAACCATACCTTTGCTGCTCTTGCTCTGGAGATAACTTGCTATCTAAAGTATTGCTTGCTGGAACGAGCTGCAGGGAGCCATCTAAAGTATCTTTCTCGGAGAAGTAGGTATGAACACTAGTTAAAGTAGGCTTATCTCCAATCTTCTTGGTAATATCATCGCTTCCCATGTTAGTTTCCTCAAACACAACGTTCGACAACCTTCCGTACTCGTTGCTCACACCAAAACTAACTAACTGCTAATACCCCATAGAAAAGGGTGATACACTACCATCCTTACAAATAATAAGTGTATAAATCATTGAACTATTTAAATTTTTTGACCACAAATTGATAAAAAAAGCAACATTCTCACATCATCAATGGGCTTCTTGCCTTTGAGCTGCTTGACTGGAGTTCCAGCCTTAGCTTCCTTAGCCAAAGCCACCAAATCCACGCCTTGGTCTTTAAGCTCTTTAATATGCATCTGCATCAACTGCTCTACTATCTGCAGGATCCGCATCAACTCCTCGCGCTCTTTAGTTAAAGTAGCCAGGGAGCCCTTATGAAATCCAACTTTCTCGTCTTTCGACATTTCTTTTGCCATAAGCTGGATTTAACGACAAAGTTTATTAAGGTTTTGCTTATTATTTAGAGTAACATGGGCTTCCTGGGAAAATTAGCGTTCTGGAAAAAAGAGGATGATTTCGGATTTGATCACCTGGTAAACCAAGACATGACGCATCCAGGAACTGATGCCAACAATCCTTTTGGAACAACTCTGGGGCAAGAGCCTGCTTCAGATCCTTTGTTATCAGGAACTTCTTCTCCGCTTCCCAGCGACAGTCCCGCTTCAGTTTTTCCTGCGCAACGCTCGCCAATTTATCCGCAACAGCCAGCGGAGCCGGTTTCCGCTCCATTAACCAATACGCTCTCTTCCAGCCGCGATATGGAGTTATTGAACACTAAATTAGAGAATATTCGACTAATGTTAAATTCCATTGACCAAAGGCTAGCTAATTTAGAGAAAGGCGAACACAAGCCGTCGGCAAGATTATGGTAAATCAATTCTGGCAGAAGCATCGATATGGAGTGATGTTTGGAGTAATCGTATTGTTAACGATAGGATTAGACCAATTGCTAAAATACATCATTTTAATCTCTAATCCATCTCTTAACTTCAACATTCTAACCATTCACCTGGTTCAAAACACCGGAGCAGGATTTGGGGTATTAAAAAATCAAACTTTATTGTTGGGGATCATATCGTTGTGCGTAGTATTAGCCGTATTATTCAACTACAAGAAAATACAGAAAGAATACCTTCCGCAAGTGTGGTGGGGGATATTCTTGGGCGGAGTAGTTGGAAACTTGATTGACCGTTTTTTTCGCGGAATGGTAATTGATTTTATTGATTTCAGTTTCTGGCCGGCGTTTAATGCAGCCGATGCAGTAATAACAGTTAGTGTGATTGGATTGGTGATTTATTATTGGAAGAAATAAATTTTGCAACTAATAGCAAACAGACCCATACTTTTTAAACCATAAATGATTATAAACACGCCCACAAACCACCCCCCATGGTTGCCGATACTGCTTTAAGCATTATTAACTCTGCTGCCAACACTACTAATCTTAAAGACTTCTTTACACGGGATCGTTATTACAAGATCATTATCGAAGGCGGATATCAAGATAATTGGAGAAATATAACTCTGGATGTTGGTGAATTTTGTATTCCAGAAAATACGCTACGAATTCATCCGGGGACAGATTATGATTTGGACCTTACGAGCAGACTCAACGAACAAGGGGCCATGGAAACAGTTAGTGAGAAACCTGAAAATGCTTTAGAAATTGATTATAACTTCTTTCTTGGAATCCAAAGGCCCCGCGGCATTCTAGTAGAAGACGGAAGATTGTTTTATGATAAGTCTTTACTCACAGACCAGCCAGATTTAGCTATGCGCTTTTTATCCTACTTGTCAGCACAGTGGGGTTCAGGAAGAAGCTTTCATCAAATTTATCGGGAGATTCAAAAACATAGAAGAAAAAATTAGGAAGCACACAACTTAACCCACACCCCTTCATCCACTTTAAACTAGCTCATACATCCATGTGCTTTGAAGCCTTTCTCCCATGCTTCTTCTTTGGTGTTGAACTATAACTCCCGGGCTTTCCGAATCTTCTAAACCAAAAACTTTAAATATATGGCTAAAAACCATAGTATTATGGCTTATGATGGAGAATTATAAATGGAAAAAGACAACCTTCTCTCGCTGCTAATTGAAAATAAAGAAGAGAGATATACTATCCGCAAACTAGCCCTGCTTAGAAAAATAAACTATAAGTCTGCTTATCTGGCTTTACAGAGATTAGAACAAGAAAAATTAGTTGTTTTGGAGAAAGTAGGGAATTGCACTCTCTGTCGTTTTACGGGTAATTTCAGCCCCCGGGTTTACACTGTAGAACACTCCCGCCGGGAGAAACTGCTCCGAAACAAGAACTTTTTGGTACTGTACCGGCGGCTGAAGAAAATCACTCTGCCGTTTATCGTTCTTTTGTTTGGTTCATGGGCAAAGAAAACTGCCAAAAAAGGTTCAGATATCGATTTACTGATAATCACTGAACACCATGAAGTAGAACCGGCTTTGAGATTAGTTCCACTGCCGTTACACGTTACCAGCATTACTTATGCCGAATTCCTCGCTATGGTCAGAAGCAAAGAATTCACCGTGCGGGAATCAAAGCGGAAGAAATTATAAAATCATTTGACTGGGAAAGAGATAAACGAGGAAGAGTCCAGTATGATATGACTGAAGTGGTAAAAAAGGGCCGGGCGGAAATTTCGTTGAAAAGAGCAAATACCTTCTTATTCGAAATGGAAAAGTTGCTGGCTTAACCCACACACCTTCATCCACTTTAAACTAACTCACACAATCATGCGCCTTGAAGCCTTTCTCCCATGCTTCTTCTTTGGTGTTGAACCATACCTGCCGGGCTTTCCGAATCTTCTTAGCCCAATCGCACTTAGGCTCGTGATACACATTTCCGGATTTGCTGGCCAGGTATTTTCCCGGAGTAAATTTAGTTGTGGCTTTCGGCTCTTCTTTAGCTTCTGAAGCAGCTTTCCTCTCCTGAGCATCAAAAACGACGCTATGCGGTTCACCTGCTTCAGGAGCTTTAGGTTTAGGTAATGCGGCAGCCCGCGGGATGCTGGAAATAAAACCCACCACCCCTAACACCAGCAGAACTATACTCAATTCCCGCGTAACATACCACATCAGCACTAAATTGATTAAATACAGCACAAACACTCCAAACAGCACTCTCTCTCCCCAGACACGAACATATCCGATGCATCCGGCTACGGACATTGCCAATAACACTAAGAAGCCTAACAATTCCAGACGGAAGAAATTACCGCCGGCATTAATCAGCACTCTAATCAGCCCAAACAGTAAAATCACCAATAACAGGGCATAAAAGAATAATTTTCCTACGGATTTGTCATTTGCCATGGCTTCTTCGGGTAATAGAGATTATATAAGCATTTCGATACTGTGTTTGTTATGATTAGAAATGAGATTTAATAAAGTGATATCAAATACTCAAAATTCATTCTCTATATTCTTCAGATACCCTTTCTTCCTTAAGAATTCTACTTCGCCTTTGCTGCGATACTTATGCACCACATCGCCTTTGTCATCTCCGCCCAATTCCCACGGCTCAATTATAACTACGTCATTGTCTCTGACCCATAATGCCCGTCTCAATCTTCCTGGGATGCGGCATATTCTTTCTTTCCCGTCCAGACATAGAACTTTCATCCTGCTTCCGCCCAATCTTTGCTGCACAATTCCCAGAACTTCTTTACCCTGCGGTATTCTAACTCGGATTAACTGTTCTTCTCCGGAAATGTTACTATCCATTACTCACATTAAAACCATACTTTATTTATAAAACTTTGGAGAGATTAACGCAACAAATCCGCTAAAGAATGGATAACTTTAGTGGGAGCAATTTTTCTTGGAGCAGTAATTCCTTCTCGTACAATTAAATAAGTCTCGCAGCCAAGTTCTCTTCCCACCCGCACCCCGCGCTTATACT
>JACRPH010000074.1 GCA_016214025.1 Candidatus Woesearchaeota archaeon | reverse complement strand
TACACTGATTAAGAAAGAAGAGATTCCCTCTTTGATAGACGAACTGCCCATATTGATGGTGGCTGCCTGTTATGCTGATGGGAAAACCATATTTGAGGGAATAGGGGAACTGCGGGTAAAGGAAACCGACCGGATTAAATCCATGGTTAGCAACCTTAAATTGATGGGTGGCCGGATTAAGGTGATTAGGCAGGGAAATTCGGAAAATATCGTGATTAGCGGCGTAAAGAAACTTAAGGGTGCGCGGGTAAAAAGTTTTGGCGACCACCGTAGCGCAATGAGCATGGTCATTGCCGGCTTGGCGGCAGAGGGCAAGACCCATATCGATGATGTCTCCTGTATCAACAAATCCTTCCCCAATTTCTTAAATCTGCTATTTACCTTAATAGGCCCCCGGTTGCACTAACTTTTTATTTGACACATTCGGCGACCCCGACACTGTCGGGGTCGCTCTCAGTGTCAACACTGAGTATACCAGCTATGACAAACCCCAATGCTTGCCACACACATTGGGGTATACGAAAGTGTGTTACGTAGGAACTAGAATGTCATATTAACTGTGTCGCTAGAATGTCATATCCTATACATAGCTTTAAAATCGAACTGTTGCACGAATTGTTCTTTGTAAAATACCCTGATGTATCTACCCGGCAATACATGTAGCTCAACTTCAGCCTTGGCATAGGAGATTCTGTTAGTAAATTGGCTTATTTGATAAGTCTTATTGTCAAAACTAAAGGTATTATCGCTCTTAACCGTTCTTTGATATTTAAAGCAGAAGACATCATCAAGGTTGATATCGCTTGGTAAGGGCTTAAAAACAGAAGGTTCGTGTCTATCAATAGGTCTTTCTTTAGTGATAGAGTGGACTCTCTTATTATACCAACTGCGCCAGTTCTGGATTATTTTGTTGGCAACTTTAAGATTTTTGACCTTATTCAGGACAGGGCAGAGCCGTTCCTGCATAAAACCAAAGAGTCTTTCCAGTTTGCCTTTACCCTGGGGTTCAAACGGCCTGGTATGGATAAAACCTATGCCAAGCTCCAAAAGCGACCTGTGGATTTGGGTTTGTACTCTTTCCAGGTCAACCTTATACTCAAAGTGCCTTGACCAGCCGCTTCGGATGAGCTTGAACATAGAATCGTTGTCCGTGTAGAGTGTTTGGAATAATCCATATTCTTCAATTACCCGACGGATAAGGCACATATTGTTCCAGGTGGTATCGTGCTCAACGAGTTCTGCGTCCAGGAGATCCCTTGAGTGGTCATCCTCAAGGGCGACCATAGAGGTTTCCTTGCCTAAAAGAGGCAGCCAGAAGTGCTCTGAAGTATCCATCTGGACCAATTGGCCAAAAGAGGCCATCTCAAATCGTTTTCTGGGGCGTCTTTTTTGAGGTTTGGGCTGGTAGAGCTTATTTTCTATGAGGATGTCTCTGACTGTGGAAGGATGTATCTTCTTGGGTATCTCTTCTTCTAGCAGGTCAGCAATATGGCAGTTGTTGATATTCGGATATTGTTTACAAGTTTTAATTACCTTTGCTTCAATAGATCTGTCTAACTTATTCCAGGCCGGGTGAGTTCTTTTGTAAACCAGGGTATCTATGCTCATGTCGCCCTCTAAGAAGCGCTTAAGTAAGCGTTGGGTCTGGCGATAAGAGAGATTCAATTCTTGGCTTGCTTGTTTGATATTTAAAAGCCCATTTAACACCATGCTTAATACTTTGTGTCTCTGTAAGACTTTTGCTGGGTATTGCATATGCCGCCTCCTTTTTAAGAAGGTAGCATAGCAAGGATTTTAAGAATTTCTCTTTAAATACGACATTCTTCCTACCCAGTTAGATATGACATTCTATTAACACAAGAACAAGACCTCAAAAAAGTATGTTACTACTAAGTCAAGATGTTAATATTTTACCATTTTCAAATGTTAATTTCTTGTAACTGTATCCTTTGACGGCATGCTGTAAGTATGGCTTTCTTCCAAGGGTGGTCTTTTATCGGTTTATGGGTTCGTCTTACACCCAGATTAACATATTCTCTTGAGCTTAAGAGTTCTTCTGCTTCT
>JACRPH010000049.1 GCA_016214025.1 Candidatus Woesearchaeota archaeon | reverse complement strand
CCATCACAAACATAACTCTGGGGAATACAACTTCCGTCGTTGCAGGTGTATTCTCCATTAGAACAACCAGTAGAGATGCATTCCCCATTCTGACAAACTTTATTGCCTCCACAATTATTCGAATCGCTCCATTCCAAACAATTATCAGAATCATAATCCCCGCACTCTTTCCAGCCATCGCCAAAACATTTAGTTTGTCCATAGTTAAAACATTCATCATCACAAGAAGAGCCTTGGTCATAATTAGAAACAGTATCACTTCCTGGCTCATTGCATTTTCCATTACTGCAGCCATAAGCACAATTATCCAGTTTATTTTCCAGATTTCCACAGCTGTCTTTCCAATAAAGATTGCCATCAGAACAAACTTTTTTGAAATGAGAAGTACAATTTTGGGAAGTATCTAAATTGTCATAAGTATCCGGAAGAGGAGCATAAGTATCCTTTCCAGGAAGCAGACTCGTCACCTGCACTGCCGCAGCCTACCACAATTAATCCTAAGCCTAATTTCCTAACCAAATTATCAATTGCCATGTTAAAACCTCCGTTTATTACTCAGAAATAGTAGGTATATTTAAAGGTTGCGGAAGGAAAATTTAAGTTAAGTGTTTATTTCTTTCAATTTATCTCTTAATGTAACTTCAACTATACTTTGTTTACTTGGGTCTAAAATAACATGCTCTGCAACAGCATACAAAAGATCTGGACGACTCAGAATTTTTTCAATGGCTTTCTGTAATAAGCGTGTTAGAATAATTGGCCTACCACTATAGGTCATCAAAGCATATAAATCGCAGGCATCTTTATTTTCTTTATCTGCCTTATCACGAGCGAATATTGCGGTACATTTTAGAGCAATAAGCGTATCAATATCTGCAACAAAAAAATCGTCTATTTTAACAGAAGAGATTTTTTTCAATGGTTCTAAATCCCACCAGCTTCCCAACAATTTTGTTTCTTCATTAGAAAATAAATCTAAGAAAATGTAAATCAAATTATATAACTGCTTTCTTTTGGCTTGTTCTAGGGTAATGAATAATTTACTTTCACGGTCATAGATTTTCTCATACCTAAAATGAAATCCGTTTTTGGTAAATCCTCGTTTATTGATTACTTTAAGGAATTCTTTTTCTTTTTTTGGTTCAAAGAAAATATCAATATCCCGAGAACCCATATACTCTTTGCCAAATGCTCTTTTATATTTCTCGTTAACATAAAAATAGGATGCCCACCCGCCGATTAGACAAATAGGTATTCCAACAGATTCTTTGAAAATTGCAGTCAATTCTTTATGTGAAAGGTCGGTTTCTAATGGGTCATACATTTTTTAGCCTCTTATCGATTATTCTTGAAAGTTCCTGGGCAGCTTCCTCGCCACGGCCGCCAAAAGACATTAAGTCAGCATAAAGTTGAGGAAGCGAGACTATATTTGCTCCCCTAATATCTTCTATATTTTTAAAGTAATCATCATTAACTAATAAGCATACGACATTTCCCTCTTTCTCGGCTGGCAGGATTTTTTCAGATCTAAAAAACTTTTGCCATATCTCCAAATCTGACTTTAAGATATAAACATGGGTGGTTGAAGGAGCAACATACGGGCTAATGTGTTCGGTAGCAGAAAATAGAGTAAATGCATAAGATACCTTCTCTTTCCTGGCCCAATTAGCAATTTTTAAGATAATGTACTGCGGTCTTTCAGCAGAAATAAATTCTGAGTGTTCTATCTCTCGGAGAGAATAGGTATATCCCCAAGCTTTCATTAGCTTAAGGGGGTTTATTAGTTTAATATTTCTTTTAATAGTAAGATAACCGCTCTTTTCTAGACGAATTAAAAGGCGTTTGGCCATTCCAGAAGTTAATTTTGCCTCCTTGGCTAGTTCCGGAGCGGTGAGGTCCGGCTTATTACTTAAGGTATTAGCCAAAAGGATGCGAATGATTGTGTTGAGTTTTTCAGGGATTAGCATTTTGCCTCATTATTGGGAATTATCTTTTAGTATATAAAGTTTACTTTTCTTTAAATAAATATACTTTGATTTATATAGTTGTACTATAACTTATAAATAATTTAATGCAATATCCTATTTTTAACCAATTTTTAATCTAAAGCAACAGCTTCTCGTCTTTACATTCCTTCCATTTCCATTTATCTTTGTCTTGCTCGCAGTAGAATTTATTGCTATCAACTAAATTAAAGGTTGCGGGGGAAAAATCAAGAAATTTCTACGCCTTCCTTTACTGCTTGACGAACAATGCCTATCTGCTTCTTCTTGCGCTCAAATTCTTCCGGAGTGTAACAAAGGGGCTCAATATCGTAAGGTGCAGTCCAATAGTCATAAAGGTTGCTGGCACGGAATATAAACGGCTGCTGCTTAAATTTGGTGCTAACCACAATAAAGTCAAAATCACTGGTTTTAAGATGATCCCCTCTGGCCCTGCTGCCAAATAGAATTACTTTTAGTGGAGAGTACTTTGATCTAATCTTCTTAGCGAAGTCCCCCGCTATTTTAGCTGATTCTCTATCCATGTTAGTATTTCCTGCCCTATTTTTAGAAAATCTTTAGCGATGCTTTCATCGTACAACTCGTAGGGGATTTCTTCACTGGCATCGGGATAACGTGAAAGAAAGTACTGAGGGCTTAATTTTTTTAGTTCTGGTAAAAATGTAGTGGGGATCCCAGCAAAGTTACCCAAGTAAACCAAAGAATGTCCTTCCGTCTTCTCTTTTTGCCTGCAGTTACTAAGTCCCTCTTAGCCTGCATCCACCAATGTTCAGTTTCTGTTCTCATCATTAAAATATTAAATTGAGTTTGATTTTTATAAGCTTTTCTATTAGTTTTTTGTTTTAATTTAAACTGCCCACTTCCACGTCGCCGGAGTTCCTTCCTGCTGGCAAAGTTGGGTAAGGTCGGCGGAGAGTCCAGCTTTAGTACACTCCTTCCATTTCCATTTATTATCGCCGTCTTTCGAGCAGTAATATTTTTTGGTACCGGAAATCCCTTTATTGGCGTCTTTGCATTCACTCCATACTTTGTCCGCCCCGCATACAAATCTATCATTCAATTGTAGTTTCTTATCCCCAATTTTATCATCGCACGTCATCCATTTGTTGGAAGAGGCGACGCAGAGATACTTTTTCTCCGTATTGGGATTCACCTCTCCGTTTAGTTCATCAATGCAGGGATAGAACCGGCCTTTAGTCTCTTTACTACAATAAAACTGTTCATTTCCGCTGATAACTGTACCTTTCCATTCACCTTCGCAATCAATCCAGTTATAGTTATTATCTTTGTTATCTTGCGCGGTTAATGGTTTACAGAAAGAATCAAAGTCATCAAACCTAACTACTGAATTTGAAGCGAAGCAGTCATAGATTTTAGCAGTGTTACTAAAGCAGTATCCTTTCTCACAAAAACCGGCACATACGGAATCATTACATTTTCCTGATTTTAAAGATTCGATAGATGGATTCTCCCTATAAACCTCTCCGGTCTTTTCTTTACCGATAGCTCCCTCAGTTGGACAATATGTATACTCTTCCCCATAACAAGGAGCTTCTCCGGCTTTTCCAACCGACTTGAGATTTACAAATAGAAATGCTCCGATTATTAAAATGATGATGGCACCAATTACTCCTAATTTAAGGTAGAATCCTTTTCCTAAATAACTACCACTACTTCTATTTTTTACTCTTTTTCTTATCATCTATTCCTCAGGAAAAGAGTAAATGGTTATTCTTTATAAAGATTACTATTTTTTAAAGAGGAGAAAAAAAAGTTAATTAAACTGAATAGCAATAATTATCATCTCCACAAAAAGTATGGCTCCCTAATGGTTCACAATCAGAGCTGTTTTGACAAGAGATGGAACACCAACTTTTACCCGGTTCAATGACGATACAAGTGTCCAT
>JACRPH010000048.1 GCA_016214025.1 Candidatus Woesearchaeota archaeon | reverse complement strand
TACTTGCCCTGTATCAAAAATATCCTTTCTTTAGCTCTTATGAGCTTCAGGAGTTAGTTTCTATTCCAGCGAAAACAATTCAAAAAATGTTTAAGAGGAAAAGATTGCAAAAATCATATCTCCCAAAGTCACAAAAAAAAACAATCTTAGAAAAATTAATGAGGGAATTGGAACAAAAAAGAAAACAGAAAAAATAAGCGAAAAGGTTCTCGCCAAAGCTAAACCATTTATCCGGAAACATAAAGAATGGGGCTGCCACGTTTCGAGTTATCAATTGAGGAATGAAAAGAAAATTATTTTGAGTCCAGCATCTATTTGGAGATATTTCTATCCCCATAAAGAAAAGGAGGTATTAAAAAAGAAGTATTAAAGTTTTTTGAGATGAAAAAGCCACATTCGATGTGGCACGGTGATGTCATGACGGGAATGAGATTGCCAGATGGAACATTTCTTTACCAGTGTACTATCGAAGATGATTTTTCTCGAGGATATGCTGGCGATATTCAACCCAGAAAAGATGCTCGTATTGTCGTGGGAGCACTTATCAATGCAATCATAAAATGGAAAAGCATACCCGCTTGTTTTCATTATGATAATGGTGGAGAAGCAAAGTGTGGTTTGGTACAGGCATTTCTCCAAAATGTTGCTCAGAAATGTAATCAAACCATTACATTCATTCCAACCAAACTTTATCATCCTCAGGGGAATGGCAAAAAAGAACGGGGACATAAAGATGACAAGAGAGATTTTTGGAAGAAGAATAGAAGTAAAGATATAGAATACATTAAGAAAAAATTTGAGAAATAGTATACTTACTTAACAAGATTTACCATGTTAATCCAAAATTGGAGGGACAAAAAGTAGAATTATGGGAAACGGTAAAAGGGCTGGAAATACGAAAGGGAGAGAAGACATATCATTTGATTGAGGAATACTGGGAAAGAAAAGGTAGTGAAAAGGCGTCTTAAATTAGACTTGAAACAGTACAGGCGTAGCCGAGAAGTTGAGATTTTTCCGTTATATTTATATAAAAGAGTTCCGTGCTTAAATCTATTATGAGACACCCGAATAAAACAATAATGCAGAAAGCAATAGATTTAGCTAAGAAGAAGAAAGCAGTAGCTTGCATTATTGTTAAAGATGATAAGATTATTGCACAAGCAACAACCACAGTATACCAAGAACAACAACCATTTAGGCATGCAGAAATCAATGCAATTGAAAAAGCTTGTAAGAATTTCAAATCATTTAATCTTAGTAGTTGTTGGTTATATACAACTTACGAGCCATGTCCTATGTGTGCTTCTGCTTGTGTTTGGGCAAGATTAGAGGGTGTTGTGTATGGTGCGAGTATGAAAGACAGAAATGAAACATATACACAAAGGATTCTGATTCCATGTAGAACTGTCTTTAAGCACGGAACTCCTAAATTAAAATTATATGGGTGTTATGCTCCCGACACTTTATGTGTCGGTCGTAGTGACCGAAGGGAACGGAGAAGTCGAATTTAATTTTACTATTATTCCGAGGCAGAGCCGAGACTATATTTTAGAGGGGGATTTTCCGTTACTCCTTTGAGACTTTCCATAAGTTATAGAAAAATGTTGTAAAAGATTGTGCTAATTCAGGATTCTTGATCGACAAACAAGAAGGTTCTTTACCATAAGTAAAAATTAGAACTCTATCTTTCATAACGTCAATAGCTGAAGGCGTAATTCCTTTTAAAACTCTGACTTTCATATACTTCATTTTCTTAAACAAACGATAATATTCTGTATTTCTATCTGAGAATATTGCTTTACAAGAGACTTTTTTCTTTACTCTTTCTTTATGCCATCTTTGCCATAAAAGATTGTATTGTTTTTCTTTTGACGAGCGAATCCCCATAGCCAGAATTTCATCTTTAGAAGTTAAATCTTCAAGTGCTTCAAAAATAGCAGTTTGAATTCCTTTAAAGCCTTTGAAAAGATTTGTTTCGTATTCTTTTTTTCCTGCTTTCTCAAAGGAGAGTAATGCTGGTAGCTCTTTTATGATTTCTTGCTCTTTTTCTTTGAAGTTCTTCTCTTTTTCATGCAAATAATCCAGAATCCTGTTTGGAGAAGCTGCGCTGAAATACTTTGTTTTTTCTTTAATAATATAACTTGCTAGCCCTTTTTTAATAAGCTTCTCTAAGATCTCGTAAATCTTCCCGCTTGATATTTGAGCTTCTTCAATAATTTTTCCTGTAGTAGTTTCACCTAATTTGAGGAGCGTTAAATATACTCTAATTTCTCCTTTCGTCAATCCAATTTCTTCTAGTAGTTTTTCATTCATGATTTTATTAAAAAGAGAGCTTTATTTTTAAATCTTTCTATTTACACCTCACCAAGTGGGAGATAAGTTATATATACTACAACAGTTATTTCCTATCAGTAGTTAATGGAGAAAAATATGAAAAACTGCGTATATACTTTACCTTGTAAACCAGGTTCAATCTATATCAATTTAGGAAATGATTGTCTAAATGATTGCCGATTTTGTGTTAAGAGATATGGAAGTTTTTTTGGTTATGATTTAAGTGTTGATCGTTCAAGCGATATTTTAAAAATAGTTCAAAAAGGGTTAGAAGATATCAAAACTTTATGCGACAAACCTAAAGAAATCGTGATTTGTGGTATTGGAGAACCATTCTTACATTATGACGAAGTAATCCAGTCATCTAATATCTGCAGAAAATTATTCGGATCTAACACTGCTATAAGGGTGGACACTTCTGGTCTTTGGTGGCAGAAAAATCAGAATTTATCTTTCCTTGATTATATAACTTCTCTAAGTGTAAGTTTAAATGCGGAAACAGAAGAAGTATATAATAGAATTTGTCAGCCAAGAATTCCTAACGCTTATAGAACTCTGCGTTGTTTTTTAGAAGAGTTAGTAAAAGAAAGAGAGAAAAGAGCTTCGCAAGAATTGAATTTTCCTGAAGTAAGATTAACAGTAGTTGATACTTCACAAAAAGAATTTATGCCGCCAAAGAGAAACACCGATCTTAATGAAGATTGTCCTGTTCCAGATTTTACACTTTGTCAAATAATTGCTGATAGTTTAAGATTTCCTTTAATAATTAAAAAGTTATTTAGAGATGTTCATAAAAGTTGCTGGATTCCAAGAGAAATAGAAGAAAAAACATTGAATGGTGAGTATTTAGAAAAGTGTTTAAATTGCAAACACAGACATATTTAAATTAAAAATGAAGGTGAAACAAATGAAAGAAAAATCGTCTAAAAACATTCCCCAAACTCATCTTTTTGTACCAGAAGATTTACATCTTTATGATTTGCCTCAAATTTTTTCTGCATCAGCGACATGGTTAGAATGTGGAATGGAAAACCAGACAGCAACTTTTGATTTGATTATTAGAGACATGCCATCATGTAGAAATTTTTTACTTTTTTGTGGACTTGAAGAGATTATTGAGAGTATTAAGAAATGGAAATACAGCGAAGAAGAGATTGAAGATTTATTGAACAGCAAGATTATTACTAAAAAATTTGCTGAATATTTAAAAAATTTCAAATTTACTGGTACAATTTATGCTATGCCGGAAGGAACTGTATTTTTCCCTGGCGAATCAGTGATAAGAATAACTGCTCCAATAATTGAAGCAAATCTTCTAACAATGTTTTTGATAAATATTGTTACAGGGAATACTAAATTTTTATCTAAAGTTATTCGTCCGGTTATTGCTTCCAAATCAAAAATTTGTTTAGGGGTAGCCGGTCTTAGAGCAGAAAGTTTTGAATCAGCTATAAAATGTGCTAGAGCTTCTTATATTGCTGGTGCTGAGGGTGCAAATTCTGTTCCAGCTTTTGCTCGTAAATATAATTTAAAATTAATTCAACCATTAACAGTTGCCTATCATGCAGTTATTAAATCATTTCCCACAGAATTAGAAGCTATGAGAAAAATGGCAAATTTATTTTGTGGAAAGATAAGTTTAATGGTTGATACTTATGATTTTACACAAGGTGTTAAGAATGCAATAACGGTAGCTAACAAATTAAAGCAGAAAGGTTTGAGTTTATATGGAATTATGATTGATAGCGGTGATTTGTTTAAATTATGTGTTCAAGCGAGAAAAATGTTAGATGATGTTGGTCTTCAAGATGTAAAAATAACTGTTGCAAGTAATTTAGATGAGTATAAAATCAAAGAATTAAATGATAGGAAAATACCTGCCGACGCTTTTTTAATTGCTACTGAAGCAATTGCAGTTCCAGATGCTCCTAAATTAGAAACTGTTTACAAATTAGCAGAATTAAGAGAAGATACAAAAATAAAATACTGTGCTAAATTTTCTCCGGGTAAGGAAAGTTATCCTGGAAGAAAACAAGTTTTTAGAGTAAAGAAAAAAGGTATATTTGAGAAAGATATTATTGGGCATGAAGATGAGAATCTTGGAGAGCCAATTTTAGTTGAAGTAGTTAGAAATGGTGAAGTTGTTTATGATTTACCTAGTTTAGATGAAATTAAGAGCTATGTTAAAACTCAATTAGCCCAATTACCAGAGCGATTTTTAGAAATAGATAAACAACATGAATATAAAGTTGAAATAAGTGGAA
Source organism: Candidatus Woesearchaeota archaeon (assembly GCA_016214025.1). Taxonomy (GTDB): domain Archaea; phylum Nanobdellota; class Nanobdellia; order Woesearchaeales; family GW2011-AR9; genus JACRPH01. Next base: position 21,646 of record JACRPH010000048.1, on the reverse strand, counting down.
GATTATCTGACTTGTTTAAGAAAGTGCAAAAAGAACATAGTTCATAAGGAAAATCCCCCCTCTTTTTTTAGTTTTAAAATTAAATTCGATTGAGCATAACTGAGTTATGTATCCTGAACTTCAGGTTCAGGCAAGGGCTGTTTTAGCCTCTGACCGAAGGGAAGGCACAGCCCGCAGAGTTGCCCCTTGCGCTCTGGGTGGGTGGGAGTAATAGAATAACGAGCCAGCAGGCGAGGGTATTGGGGAAGAGCGCGGGCAATTAGACATAACGATGTTATGTTTGGTGGGGGTCTAGGGAGCGAGGGTAGAAGAAAATGCGAGCCGCAGCGAGCCATAGATAGTGAGCGACCGTCCCCCACCCGAGCACCGCAACCGCAGTGAGGAGCGCAGAGTTCACGTAGTCCCGCTTATTTTTAGAGAACAGAATCAGTTAAGAGCCCCCACTTTATTCAACTCTATCCATAGAAAGCGCATTTGCCCACATAAAACATTTTTTTAATTATCTGGTTTCATTACTTGAGCATAGCCAGATTGTTCATTGACAATTTGGTAATCGCCAAGCACTACTTTATGGTCTAGTTTTTCTTGTGTTATAAATTCCTCAAATATTCTTTTAGTCAGTTTCAAATTTTCATCATGCGCAGATTTTGCTATAGCTATTCCTCTTTCTCCTGCACCAAGAGGTAAAGATGGAGATAAATGTCGGCTCTCTCCCCCTAAAGCTAAAGTTCCATCAGGATAATAAGTTACAAATCCCCCATCTTGAGTGTTCAGGTGAAGTGGATAATGGTCATGCGAATCGGATGTCAGTCTCTTATATAATAATTCTACCCAAACACTAGGACCATGACCCTCTCCAAAAAATATAATGTTGTTGAGAGTCATTTGTTCTAATTCATTTGCGCGTGCTAGACTATTGTAAAAGTCAAAGACCTCTTGAGTAGTTAAACGAGCAATTGATAAATGGCTTCTATCAGCAGAACTATATTCATTAGGGTTTTTAGGAATCCCTACTCTAAGAAATAGTTTACTCCTTCCTCTTTCATCAGAAGAGTATTTTTCCGGAGTGTACCCTATACCAAATAATACAAAACGTGTTGTTGCAGGCCTATCTGGTAATGTTGTAAAATCAATATTGACCGGCAGCCGGTTTTCAAATATTTCGTGAGGCAATTTATCGTGAGCTCCTGTTCTATAATCCCCAGCAGGTACTCCTCCAACTAGGGGAATTTGTTCAATAACTCCATCCAAAGTATTTCTTATTGTTTCTGATGTCGCCATTTTACATTAACCATATTAATTATTGTTAAGTGGTTACCATGTTTTATTAGGTAATTATTAAAACTTTCTTTTTATTTTTAAGAAATTTACCAAAATATTTATATATTGTTAGTATTATTATGAAAATATGGACAAATTAAACTGGAAAATACTTAGGGTTTTAGATTGGAAGGGGAGAGAGCCAACAAACAAGATAGCGAAAGCAGTAAAATCAAATAAAGACGTTGTTGCTTATAGAATTAAGAAGTTAGAAGAAAAAGGAATAATTGTTCGTTATTATCCTGTTCTTGATATGTATAAGCTAGGGTATAACACTTCTCGTCTTTATTTTGATTTAGAGGAAATTGGGGAAGAGCAAGAAAAAAAGTTTTTGGAATTTTTAGATAAAGAAATGAAAGCTGGTTTAATTTTTAGAATGGATTATCCCTATCGTTACGGTATCTTTTTATGGGTAAGATCAGTTTATGATGTTCAAGATGCTCTGGTAAAAATAAAGAGATGGTTAGGAAAGGCATTGATAAAATATAATCATTCTTTAATTTGTACTTTTAGGCAGTATCCTAAAGACTATATGTTTGGAGAAGAACGTCATGAAACTTACAGAAGTTTAGAACCAGTAGAAATGATTAGTTATGATGAAAATGATTTTAAAATTTTGAAAGAATTATCTAAAGATGCAAGATTATCGACTGTGCAGATTGCTAAAAATCTAAAAATTCCACAAACAACAGTTTCAGCTAAAATCAAGAATTTGGAGAAGAAGAAAATTATACAGGGATATAGAGCAGAAATTGATTTTATAAAATTAGGATTTATGAATTACTTCTTAGAGATTTATCTGGAGACTAACGAAAACTTATCTCAAATTGAATCATGGGCAAATGCGCATAGAAATGTAGTGTGGTTACAGAAAATTATCGGTACTTGTGATATTGAAATAGAGATGGAAGTTAAAGATAGAGTTGAGTTAGAATCTTTATTGAATGAATTAAGAGCGAAGTTTAAGAATATAAGAAAGATTGTGTTTTGGTCGCAAGAATATAAGAAGTTGACATATTTACCGTCGAAAAGTGGGGGCTCTACGTAATAGTAAAGTTTGATTTCTTAAAGCGGGACGGAGTGAATTAAACATAACGATGTTATGTACCCCGAGCTTGCGAGGGCGAGGAGCGAAGCGACGAAGAGTTGATTTTTCCTTCAAGGCGAAGAAGTGAGAATTGAAGTAATTTACATAACTCTTATTATGTCCACTTTGGCTATAACCGCGTAATTGTCAGCCATTACTGGCTATTGTCACACCCATGAGCCTGTAACTATTACGTGGGTTCCAAGTGCTCCAGCGGAAATGAGCTTAGAAGAATCAAGAGGTGAAAGAGCACGAAGGGGAACAAATTGAAACCTAAAACTGGAGATTACCCAAAGCTACTCCCGCACCCACTGGACAGGCTATAACTGGAGATTTATCACTCATTACCTGCTAAAAGCCAAAATTGGATAGCCACTCCCGCACTGGACAACCACGGCTAGGGTTTATATAGGAGTGAAAGCTGACTTAAACCATGGAAACCACCGAACTAATCCAACGAGAAGGCCTGCGCCGAGGCTTAAGAACAGAAACCATCAAGACTTACGCTTATGCAGTTGGCAAATTTCTGCGTACTTATCGCAAGCAACCCCATGAAGTCACTAAAGAAGATATTGAAGCCCACTTAATCCAGCTTATCAGATGGAACCGCTCGGGGAGTACCATCAATGTTTATCTTCATGCCCTGCGCTTCTTTTATGAACAAGTCTTGGGTAAGAATTTAACTGTGAACATTCCTAACATTAAAGTCCGCAAGCGCCTGCCAGAATGCCTAACTCAAGAAGAAATGAGCCGTTTCTTAGGAGTCTTAAGCCAAACCAAGCACAAATTGATTTTAGTCTTAACTTACGGCTCTGGCTTCCGGGTAAGCGAAGTAATTAACTTAAAAGTAAAAGACTTAGATTTTCAGGCGGGTTACGGTTGGGTTAGAAACGGCAAGGGGGGAAAAGATCGCTTATTTGTAATTCCCGACAAGCTAAAAGAAGAATTACAACAGTGGATAAGTTCCCAGAATCTAAGCTGGGAAGATTGGCTCTTTCCCGGCTACAATCACAATCATTATAGTGACAGCAGTGCGCGCAAGATTCTGGAGGAAGCCCGGCAGAAAGCAGAATTGCTCAAACATATTACTCCGCACTCTTTACGCCACTCCTTTGCCACACATCTGCTGGAAAACGGCTATTCCCTAATTGAAGTAAAAGAGTTGCTCGGGCACAGCCGCTTAGAGACGACTATGATTTATGCGCATACGGCTCATCCCAAGCTCACCGCAGTAAAAAGCCCCTACGATTGTTTAAAGAGTGGTGAGGTAAAAATATGAATCAAAAACTGGCTGTTTTTAATCCCGAAAGCATTAAAAGCAAAATTTACAATATCCGAAACGTTCAAGTAATGCTGGATACTGATTTAGCTGAGCTTTACGGAGTAGATACTCGCGTTTTAAATCAAGCAGTTAAAAGGAACACTGAACGATTTCCATCTAACTTTATGTTTCAATTAACCGAAACGGAATATAAAAACTTGATATCACAATCTGTGACCTCAAGTTGGGGTGGCAGAAGAAATTTGCCTAAAGCCTTTACCGAACAGGGCGTAGCTATGCTTTCTGGAGTCTTAAAAAGCTCCACTGCGATAAGAATAAGTATTCAAATCATGAACGCTTTTGTCGCTATGAGAAGATTCCTCGCTTCAAATGCCCAGATATTTCAAAGATTAGACAGAGTTGAGATAAAGCAAATCGAACATGATCAAAAATTCGAGGAGATATTTGATGCTATACAGAGCAAAGATATACAGCCAGAGAAAGGCATATTTTTTGAAGGACAGATATTTGATGCTTATACTTTTGTTTCTGATATAATTAGAACCGCCAAAAGCTCAATTATTCTCATTGATAATTATATTGATGATTCAGTGTTAACGTTATTCAGCAAAAGGAATAAAGATGTAACAGCCACCATATTTACTAAAGAGATTTCTAAACAATTATCGCTGGATCTGGTAAAATATAATTCACAATATCCCCCTATTGAGATAAAAGAATTTAAGCAATCGCACGATAGATTTTTGATAATTGACAATGTTAAAGTGTATCATTTCGGAGCTTCATTAAAAGATTTAGGCAAGAAATTGTTTGGTTTCTCAAAATTCGACAAAGAAGCGTTTACTTTACTAGACAAATTAGGATTGAGGTGAAAACATGAAAAAAACAGAAGCACTAAAATGCGAGAGCATATCTTTTGATGAGTTTATTGATATTATTACAGATAACCGAAGAGACGAGATTAAACGGCAGATGAGAAGAGCGGAGAACAATAAGAATGGAACCCACTGAAAAACACCCCTACAAGAACTGGGAAGTTTCCATTATAGAGATTAAAGAAAACGGCAAACTAATCTACAAAGTAACCCGAAGATTAGCTGAAATGTCCGTAGCTGAAACTAAAATATTCTCCACTAAAGAAGAGGCGGTGCTTCAATTTCGAGAATGGCTAAAATAATTCCAAATAATCTTCCATACTGGACTTTAACGATTCAATCAGTTGTGGATGATTATATTGATAAATATCCGGGACGTTTAAGTTCAACACCCGCTTTTGCAAATAGATAGTTGGGAAGCGCTTTGATAATTCATGGCGCTGTTCCTCTTCCATCACCATGATAACATCTGCCCAAGAAAGCTGCTTAGCCGTAACTGGTTTGGAGTTGAATAGTCCGGCAGATTTAGTCTCAAATCTATCTTTAAACAGCTCTTCCGCGGTTTTACTGCGATTCTGGTTCTGGTTGCAGATGAAAAGCACTTTCATTTTAGGGAAAGAAATGGCTTCCAGATTAATAAATTTTTGGTGGAATAAGATAAAGGTTAATCAATTAGACACTCTATCAGAGAAAAGTAGTTAAAATAAAAGAACTGAACTAAAAAAATGGAGGTAAAATAAAATGGGAGAAAGCCAGTCCAGGTATAGTATCGTAGAGAGGTTAACGCAGGTAAAATTAGACATAATTACGGCTAAGTCTGATTTGAAAGAAGAATTAAAGCATAAAGAACAGAAAATTGCTGAACTTAAGAAAGATTTGGAAAATTGGAATAAAGACATTGAAGAAGATGTGCGCCGGGAGAAGAGAAACAAAGAAAAACAAATAGAAAAAGCAGTTCAAGAGTATAATAATACTAAAGAAAGGTTGGTGGATAAAGAAAAAACTTACGATGATAAAGTAAAAGCTATTGACGAAGCTTTAAATTCGATAGAGGAGATAAGTAAAACCTCTCCGACTATTCAACCTTGATAGTCCAAGAGAAAACTAACTTAGCCATGTGCTATTGGACCTAATGGCAGAAAACTTGCACAGCCATGTGCTGCTACCCCGTACAGGTTTGATTCCTGCTTTTCTGGCCGGGTGAAAGTCCTGGTCGGAGGGGTACTTTAACTATACTGCTAAACTATGCTCCGTGACTTTACTCCGCGTTTGTACCAAGAGACGATTTTAGCTGTTGCTGCTACTTCAAACTGCTTGGTAGTGCTTCCCACCGGATTAGGAAAAACCGGCGTGGCATTAATGTTGGCAGTTCAGCGGTTGACACAATATCCTGATTCTAAAATATTGATGCTGGCTCCTACTAAGCCTTTGTGCGACCAGCATGCGGATACGTTCAGGAAGCACTTGAACCTCCCGGAAGATAAAATAGTGGTTTTTACCGGCAGTGTAGCTCCAGAAAAAAGAGGAGAACTCTGGAAAGAAGCACAGATAGTGGTAAGTACTCCGCAAGGATTAGAAAACGATGTAATTAATCATAGAATTGATCTTGCTGAGGTTTCACTATTATGTTTTGATGAAGCACATCATGCGACAAAAGAATATTCTTACGTGTGGCTGGCCCAGCAGTATGAAAAGCTGGCTAAGTTTCCCCGCATTTTGGCTTTAACTGCCTCTCCCGGAAGCGATATGGAGAAGATAAAAGAAATCTGCACTAACCTATCAATTGAAAAAGTAGAAGTTCGGACCGAAAAAGATGCGGATGTTCGGCAGTACGTCCAGCACATAAAAATCCGATGGGAAGAAGTAGAATTTCCCGAATCATTTAAAGCAGTGCAGAAATTCCTGCAAAACTGCCGGAAATCCAAACTGGAAGAAGTGCACAAGTATGGCTATTGCAATAGCATCAACATCACCAAGAGCGAACTGCTGGGGGTTCAGGGAGAATTACAGAAAAAAGTTTCTTCCGGAGAGAAGGAATTTGAAGCTCTTCGCTCCATGTCATTAGTAGCTGAAGCGCTAAAAGTTGAGCATGGATTAGAGTTATTGGAAACGCAAGGAATTAAGCAGTTATATTCGTATCTTCAGAACTTACAGCACGAGGCGCCAACCTCCAAGACTAAAGCGGTGAAGAACTTAGTGATGGATGAAAATTTCAAGTCAGCAGTTTATTTGACGGAGCAATTAGTTAATGAAAATGCCCCCAATCCCAAGCTGGTCAAGTTGAAAGAACTGGTGGGGAAAGAAATTGAACGTAATCCTTCCTCCAAAATAATTATTTTTACTCAATTCCGGAATTCTACCGAAGAAATAGTTAAAGCATTGGAAGAAAAAACCATCACTAATAATATATTTGTAGGCCAGGCCAAGAAAAACGGAGTGGGCTTTTCACAGAAACAGCAAAAAGAAATTCTGGATAGGTTTAGGGTAGGAGAATTTAACATTTTAGTCGCCACCAGTGTAGCAGAAGAAGGGTTAGACATTCCTAAAGTGGATAATGTTATTTTCTACGAGCCCATTCCCAGCGCTATCCGCTCGATTCAGAGGCGAGGAAGGACTGGAAGATTAGAGAGAGGTGAAGTTACGGTGCTAGTAACTAAAGGCACACGAGATGAAGCTTATCGCTGGAGCTCGCATCACAAAGAAAAGCGCATGTACCGCAACCTGGAAACGCTGAAGAAAGAATTTGGGTATTCGGCTCGTGAATTTAAACCCGGCTGCCCCAATGCTACTTTAACTCAATTTGGTGGCTCCACAGTAATTTCTGGTATTACTCCCACTTCAACCCCAGAACCAGTAGTAGCCATACTTGCCGACCATCGCGAGAAAAATAATCGCATTGTGAAAGAATTGATAGATTTGAACGTTTCAGTTAAGACCGCCCAATTAGAATTAGCGGATTACTTGGTTTCGGGAAGAGTGGCAGTGGAGCTTAAAACCGTTCCTGATTTTGTAGCTTCTATTATTGATGGCAGATTGTTGGACCAGGTAAAAGATCTGAAAAAGAATTTCGAGCGGGCGGTGTTAGTGATTGAAGGAGAAGAAGATATTTATTCTGTGCGCAAAGTGCATGCTAATGCTATCCGCGGGATGCTTTCTTGCATTGTACTGGATTTTGGCGTTCCGGTATTGTACACTAAGAATCCTAAAGATACGGCGGGATTGTTGGCAGTGATGGCTCAGCGCGAGCAGAATAAAGAAAGGGATTTTTCTTACCATGAAAGGAAACCGCATTCATTGAAAGAACAGCAGGAGTTTTTTGTCTCAGCGCTGCCGGGGATAGGAGTGCAGACGGCTAAGCTGCTGCTGGAGCATTTCGGCTCGATAAAAAAGCTGGTGGGAAGCACTCGGGAAGAACTAGTGGCGATTAAAGGGGTGGGAGATAAGACGGCAGAAAGGCTGATAAGCTTGTTTGAGGAAAGGTATGGGAAAGAGTGAAGAGAGAAATATAATCTTACTTCTTCTACCTCTTCCCGTTTTTCTTCTTTCCATTCATAATATGCTCTTTCAGCCGTTCATTGCCGGCCCAATCTAGCGCGTAGCTTAACACTTCTTCAACACTGGTTACTGGAATTATCTTGACTTTCTTCAGCTTATCTTCATCTACTACAATATCCTGCAAGTTAGACTTAGGAACCAGTATGGTTTTAATCCCTGCATCGATAGCCGCATCAACTTTAGATGAAACTCCGCCGATGGGCAATACTTCTCCTCTTACCGAAAGCGAGCCGGTCATAGCCACTTCCTGCTTGACAGGAATATTCTTCAACGCTGAAATTATGGCCGTAGCCACCGCGATAGAAGCAGAGTCGCCTTCTACCCCTTCATAAGTCTGCAGGAATTGGATGTAAATATCTTTGCTTTCTACAATATCCTCGCCAAAGTATTTCATGATAATGGCTGAAACATTCTTAACCGCCTCTTTGGCAATTTCTCCTAGTTTACCAGTAGCAATTATCTCATTCTTTTTTCCGGCGGCAGTTACTTCGGCTTCAATCGGCAATAATATTCCAGAGTAAGCCGATCCGCCCCCGATAACTGCCAATCCATTCACTCTGCCCACGCGTTTTCCAGTGGTTACAATAACTTCATATTCTTTCTTGCGCTCGACATATTTATCGGCAATTTGCTGTTCCAATGGCCGGGCTAGTTTCTTAGCTCCATGTACGTGCTTCTTTTGTACTAACTCCGCTTTCTCTTCTTTAGCTAAATCTCCTGCCGCCCGGACCAAGCCGCCTAATCCACGTAAGTGTAAGGTAAGATGGCCTTTGCGATTGGCTCTCTTACGCGCTTCTTGGATAATTTCTTCCACTGCTTCGGCAGAGAACTGCGGAATTTTGCCTTTCTCTTTCTTCACTTCTTGGGCGATGAAGCGGGCTATCTTAACCCTGTTTTCCGGAGTATCGAGCATGGTTTCATTCATATAAATTTCATAACCGTATCCTCGAATTCTAGAGCGTAACGCCGGATGCATGTCTTTTACCGTTTCTACATTTCCCGCTGCTACCATGATAAAGTCACAGGGAACTGGATCAGTTCTGACCATCGCTCCGGCACTGCGTTCAGACTGGCCGGTAATGGGAAACTTCTTTTCCTGCAACGCCGACAACAATTCCTGCTGGGTTCGAGGATCAAGAGTAGCAATTTCATCAATAAATAATACGCCCATATGTGCTTTGTGAATCATTCCGGCTACTACTCTGAGATTGGCGGGAGTGCCTAAGCCCCCTGAATTTTTACAGAGAACTCCATTAACAATTACATTGCCAGAGCTGGTGGTGACATTATACAATTTACCTTTGTACGGAAATTTTTCTACTTTAACAATGGTTTGGGGTGTGAGTTTCATGCTTCTGCCTCTGGAGGTCCGAAATGATTCAGTAATAAATATAGTGAGTTAGGAGTCAAATTCAATGTCTTCATGGCATGTTCTGCTCCATAACCTCTTTCGACAAGTTCATGGTATTTATTTTTCTTAAGCTTTGCCCATTGTCCTAACGCTTTATATAACCTATCTATTTTATAGGTGCAATAATTTATTTTAATGTTTGTGATGAATAACAGGACATTATCTATTTTCTTTTCAATGAGCAACCGGAATATTATCGAGCCTTCTGTTTTATATTTGCCTTCATAAATGGATGTTGTATTAACTCGATTCTTTTTGAGATATTGAGCTAATTCTCCCAAAAAAGATACTCTGTTCTCTTTAAATTGCGGCAGACCAGTTATGCCTAATTCTAATGACGTCAAGTAATTACCATTCTTATGAATAATTGGTGTTCCCAGTTCTCCTCCTAAAATGGAACCATAAAATTCACTCTCAAAGTCAGAATTTACTTTAATCCATTTCGGAACTTTAAGTTCTATTTTTGTTTTATTTCCTCTGGGAGCCCCTAACGCCAGAAAGAAATAGATAATATTCCTATTGGTATTCTGATAACACCAGGAATGCCCGTATGCTCCCCCTTCAATTATTCTTGAATTCTGATTTTTAGGCAAACTAAATATTCTCTCAATATCATTTCCAAACTCTTCGACGGCTTTTTTTTCTGAACTTGAGAGGAAAATTCCATTTAGGTTGTCGAAGATGCCCCCATCTCCAAATGTAGCTCCAAGAACTTTTGCGATTAAAGGTAATTTGGGATTATCAAATGTAAGAGGAAGTAATCCTTTCTCTCTTAGCCAAGTTGTGGTTTGTATAGGAACGGGAATATGTTTGTGTGCATTCCACCACCTCGTTTTTGCTTCCGGTTGTCCCAGAGCTTTTGAAATTCTTTTGTAACCCCAATTAGGATTTTGTGCTTTAATTTTATGATATTCAAAGTATAGTTTGCATTGCTCCCACTGTTTTTCCTTGTACATTTTTATAAGGTCTTGATCATTTATAAGTATATTCTTCATTTGTGCAACTACGTAATCTCCTTTCGTAATATTTTTTGCTTCAATGTACTCCATATTTTCTCCTCTATAGACTGCTATTTTGTGTTCCGGAGTAACAATAAGTTCTTTGTTTTCAGCAGTAGTAAGTTTTACCATTTCACCAACATAATCATATCGGTTGCATGATAAAACATCTACGGGAGAAAGGGAACCATTGGTTTCGCCCATCACCACGAATTCATTTTGGGGCAGAAAAACAGCTTCATAGTTCTTTTCTTTTTTCTTAAGAATCTTTTCTTTATATTTGTTCATAACCTCGTCTATTTCCTCGTTAATTTTTCTTTTTTTAATATTGTCGGAAGCAATTATTTGTAACTCCTGCCCAGTGAAAAAAGTTTGAAAAGGGTCATGAAGCACATCGCCAAGCAATGCCCCAGCATGGCTGCCAGTAGCATCATAAAATGGCGCTTGCTTCTTCCCAAAGTTATCTACTATCAACTTCGGCGCAATTTCTTGCGAGAACCGGAACATCCTTTGCCCCATGCCCATTATCAATGAAACTGCAGCTAGAAACATCATCCCGCCGATGAAGAAAGCGGCGAACATAATATCGGATTGATAATGATACCGCACCCACCACGGCGCAATTAAAGTTATAATAGCAACAATAAATAACAAAAAATTATTGTTCTTCATTCCCTGGCTGCCGCTAAGCTGGTATTTCTTCGCTTCATCTCGGCCCTGTCCGGCAGGAAGCTCTTTGATAAGCGGGGTATTCTCATCATTGGGATTAAAATAAGATAAAATATCTTTTAATTCTGACTTGGGAAGAAGTTCAGCCAAAGCTAAGCCTAGCATGCTTTTTCCGGTTCCGGGATCACCGATTAACAGCACATGCCGGCGCTGAAGGGCTGCTTTCTTAATAGTATTAACCGCTTCATCCTGGCCGATAACCTGGTCGATGATCTTTTCCGGTACTTTAATCTCTGCCGTAGACCTCATACTTTATACTAACTATCGAGTAGTTTTAAAAAGGTTATGGAAAGAAACGTCACTTCGGCGTCTTCTTCGCCGCTGCGGTAATATAAATCTCTTCAAACGGATGTTTCTGCTCCGTCTCTATTTTGCGCAGAGTTTCTAGATGTAACAGAGGAATAAACGTATATGCTTTGTCCTGCTTTCCAGCTCGGGGAGGAAGCAGCTGAGTAAATGTTAATTTATTTCCATTATTCTTGCCCGAGTAATACATTATTTTATGGTACAAATCGTAAATTACTTCTATGATATCAATATTTCTCTTGGGTAAAACATACTTAACAGGTCTCTGCTGAGCTAAAATTCTCTTTTTAGTTTCCATAGCTTTCTGCAGCGCCTGAATTAAATCATGAATAGACATCTTCCGAGTTCTCGGCTGCGGGTTGCGGGGGATTAATTGATATTTGGACTTGTCTCTTCCATTGCCCATCTCATTGCTTCCATTGAACAGCTCATCTTCATTATACTCTTCGCCGGCCAATAACAAGTCAAATTCAGCTAAATCTTTCTCCACCAATTGAGTTGATTTAATTCTGAGCAGAAGTGCCGCTGCTAGAAGCATCTTTCCCGAAATTCTCATATCGTGCTCTTGCATCTGCTTAATCGCTTGGATATACTTTTTAGTAAGCTGAGTAATATTAACATCCCAAGGGTCCATCTGTTCGGTCTTAACCAAATTAAGTAGAATGTCTTTCCAGCTAAGGTCATCCTGCTCAAATAACAAGCTAAGTACTTGCTGCTGGGTTTGGTCAGCGAGTATAGTTCCTACCATCTTAAAGCAGGAAATAGAGTGGTAGTTTTTAAGGTTTTGGGAAGTGCGGAGGTAAAATCAGAAAGAAACTAAATGAATGGGCCCACCCGGGATCGAACCGGGGATCTTTTCGGTGTAAACGAAACGTCTTAACCGCTGGACTATGGGCCCGCACTTAATCCAGTTTGATATGTTATTTAAAAGATTTCTGGAGAAAATGTGATATTTTGGTGGTGATGCTGGATATAATCACTCTACCACCTAAAAGCTTAAATAACTATTATTCTGATAAATTTAAGACAAAAATCACGCCAAAGAGGTACATCCCACATGGTTAAAGTAATAAGCTCAGTTTCTATAAACATAGCCGAACTGGAAGAACAGCAAATTGAGCTGCTCCGAGAAGCGTTAATCTCCATCAAAACTATTCGGGGAGATTCTTTAACTGAGGCCAAAAAGAAAGAAGCTGCCCTATCCTCTTTGAACAAAGTGCAACAATTAGAACAAGAAATTTCTCCCAACTTAATAAAGCTGGAACGAGCCGCCAAAGATTACCTGCCCCTGGCCCGAGAACGAGATGCGGTTAAAAGGCTCTTAACTTCACTGCCTTTCTTAAACAAATATACTATCTCCAAATGGCTGGATAAGCTCATCAAGCAGTTTAATGAAGGAAACCATGCTTTAATTGTAAGAACTATCGAAGAGGATTTACTGGACCAGCATTTTGGAATGCTTTCCGGACGTTACGAACACACCAAATATGTCGAGCAGCACCTTCCGGAAGAGGAAAGAAACGAAGGGCTGGCATATAATGTAACTTTAGAAGAAGTTAAGAAAGGGTTAGAGCAAATTAAGTCCAAGGCTGAGACCGCCCAATTTAAAGAAGGCGCCGATAAAGAGATGCTATTCCTGAAAGTAGAAAATACCACTAAAACCCTGCTGGGAAAAGGCTTCCTCTGGAAAAGCGGGCTAGTGCCAGATATTGAGGGTTATTACAAAGCGGATATTCCCGAATTAAAATCTAATCAGGCCATTGCTTTAGATGACTCAGAAATAACCTCGCGGTCTAATACTTTGCTCCAATTAGAAACCGGACTTAAAGAAACTTCTACGGCTGCTTTTGCAGTGATAGACGCCTGCGCTTCTTTTTCTCCGGAAACTGTAAGCGAGTTAAAACAGAACATAGCTCAAGCTTTTACTTTATTTCATACTCGGGCATTTAATCTGATAATTCCGTTGTCGTATCGGGCTGCGGTTAAACAAAAGATGAGGAGAGCACTTTGCCGGATTCTCTGCGCCGAAACAGATGGAAAGCCAGATAGCCATCTCTTCTACCCTGCCGGAATTTGTATATGAATATTTTCAGGCCATGGAAGCACTGGCTAAAGAAGCCCAGGAAAAAATAGCCGATAATAATTACAAAGATGCCGTATTAAACTTAGAAGAGATATATCTTATCAGCTTGAAGCGGGATTGGGAGCGGCTGAAAAAATTAAAAGATACTAAAGCGGGAGATATTCTGATGGAAAGAAACAATGAAGTTAAGGAAATCATCCAGAAAGTTAGAAACGTGATTAGAAATGGAGATGCACGAGAGAAGCATTTTACTCATCTTATCCTTAATTTAGAGCAGACTAATCAATTATTGGCGGCGAAGAGAGGAGAATAATTTTAGCAGTTTACTATCATGCGCATCAAAGACTTTTCTGAAGAGCAGCGGCCGAGAGAACGATTGTGCAAACATGGCGCTTCTGCCTTGTCTGATGCTGAACTTCTGGCCATAATCCTAAAAATTGGCAATAAAGAAGAAAATGTCATCGAGATGAGCCAGAGGGTGATTGCCAAGTACGGATTAGAAAAATTAGCCTCTTGCTCTTTATCCGAATTGCAACAAATAAAAGGCATCGGCAATGCCAAAGCATGCGAGATTCTAGCCGCATTTGAATTGGTCAAAAGAGCCAAGGTTTGCGGTGCAGAGAAAAGAAGCATAAAATCTGCTCAAGATGTATTCAATTATTTCCTTCCTAGAATGAGAGAACTAACTCAAGAACAGTTCCGCACCTTACTGTTAGACCTCAAAAACAAGATTATCAAAGAAGAATTAATCTCATTAGGCACGCTCAACGGCTCGTTAATCCATCCTCGGGAAGTATTCAAATCAGCAATAAGAGAAAGCGCTAACTCCATAATAATTGTGCACAATCATCCGTCCGGAGATCCTGCTCCCAGCAGGGAAGATGAAGAGATAACTTCTAAATTGATTGAAGCAGGAGATGTTTTGGGAATTAAAGTTCTGGATCATGTAATCATCGGCAGGGATAAGTATTGGAGCTGGAAGGAACAGCGAAATTGACGCTCTGATTACTATTCTTTAGCGTTACCAAAAGCCCGCCAACGCTTTATAATTTTAGGAATAATCGTGTTATTTGTAGTTGCAGGAATCTTATTTTTCTCACAACGTATCTCTGAAGAAAAGTTAGCTGCAGAAAAAGAAACCCTGGCTGAGCCATTCACCCCAGCTTCATTAAATTCATTCGTTCAACATTGCTTAGAACAAACCGCAGAGGATGCAGTTCAGTATGTCAGTATGCGTGGCGGGTATTATAATGTTCCCGAACCGGCCGAGGACTTGATTTTAATTAAACTGCCATACTATTTTGACTTTGGCCAGAAGCATTTTCCTACTAAAGAACTCATTGAAGAGCAGATGGAACTATATGTTTTGGATAATCTTCCAGAGTGTACGAGCAATTTCTCGGCATTCAAAGAAAGCGGCTCAGAAGTAACCGCGGGAAAGATGAAAATTAAAGTAAGTCTTGGACATAAAGCTTTATTTAAATTAGAATATCCCCTAACTTTGCATGAAGGTAATTCCATTATTGAGCTTAAAGATTTCACTTACAGCCTGCCATTGGACTTTGAAAAAGTTTACTATCTAGTTAATCAAACCGTAGCAGAACATGAATTAAATCCAAATTATGTTCCGATTGGAGAAATTTCTGCTTCTTCACATTTGAATAATTTTACGTTTGAGTTGAGCTATCAGAAAAACGATGTGGTGGTGTACTCTTACCTATTTGATGAATATCAGCTTGGCCAGGAAGATTATGTGTTTGTGTTTGCTTCCCGATATAACTGGTCTGAACTTGCACCAAAATACGAATTAGATTATGTTCAAGAGGTCGAAGACCAACACTGTTATGTTGAGGATGTATGCTCTTATGACTTGAATATTTATGATGACCCGTTTACTTTTGAAGATTTTACTGAACTATTTGATATTTCTCCCAAAGGGAAGATTGAGTTTGTGCCTCAGCAGAAAGATGTGGGCAAGCATAATGTTTTAGTTAAGATTAGCAATTATACGGCTAAAGAAAAGCAGGTATCATTTACATTGGAGATACTTTCTCTTTACCTGACGCCGGAAATTCTGAAGATTGAGCCACAGAATGCTTCGGTTAATCAGACTTTTACCTATCAGGTTAAGCTGAAAGAACCAATTAAAGAGATTACTTTTGAGGATGATACTAAATTGTTTGACGTGGATGGTGATGGACTAATAAACTTCACTCCGCAGAATAATTCACTGGGGTTTCATATAATTGAAATAACTGCAGACAACCATGGACTTAAAGACACCGAATGGATGTACTTAACGGTGAATGAGAAATGAAGAGTAAGCTGTTGTTATGGGTAGTACTTATCGGAATTCTATCGGAATTCTCTTTACTTTAGTTTGTGCTCAGCCCCCCGATCAGCCTCAGGCAGATTCCTATAACCAATTCAAAGATGATTTTGCTAAAGATCCTTTAGTGACAGCACAAAATCACCCGCAGGAATACATGAAGTATATTCAAGAAAATCCGGAGGCACTAGGCGAGAACCTACCAGCATATGAAGCAGTAATTAGACAAGATGTTAAATATATCAATCAGAATAAAAATGCCTTTCGGTATTATGCAGAGACAAGGGGGGTGGAATTTCACTTTATTGATGGAGATTTCAAAAGTTTTGATGTGGGAACAGGAATAATGGAAACTACAGGAGCCACCGGAGAAGTGGTGACTACTTTTTCTTTTGATGGAATTGAAACAATAAAACGTATGGGAGGAACGGGCTTTGGGGTGAATGGGGATGGTAAACTGGTTTATGTTCAGCCCGTATACCCTAACCCGGAATTAGTAACAATAACCGGAATAGTTGAAGAAAAAAATGGTGAAATTCTATTAAGTGAAGGTAAATTTTCTGCAGAAGACGAAATCATTGACATAGAATTAACGGGAAACAATAGGGGAAAACTGGTTAAAAGTTGTCAAAGTTATGGTGAGAGCAATTGCGGCCTTATTGAAGTAGAAGCAATGGGTTCTCCAGTGGCCCTGCACGGTGGAACCCTGGTTAAAGGTAAAGCGTTAGTAGTAGACCTATTTGAATTGGACTTGCAGCAGGATTCCGATTATCTTAATAGATACGGAACTAAATTTAGTGCCACCAAACAAACCAAAATTGCTTGGGGGGGTTGGGGTGACCGGTGCTTAAATGTGGCCTATAGTTGCATTGAAGGGAGTAATCCCCCTTCTGCGGGGACGAGGAAGCAAGAAAAGTTAGTTTCTAGTGGGATGACTATAACCGCAGTGGATGGTAATAAGATTAAGGTTGAAGCGAAAGATGGTTTTTACCAAAAAATAATTGTAAAGCAGATAAATGCTGAAGCCACAGAAGTAGACCTGAGAATAGCGAAACCGGATGGCTCAACATCAAGAATCGTTTTTAGCAAAGATAAACCCCTCTCTCAGGGCGAGTTAGCGGGCTTGCAAACAAACATTGGCCACGTTTTTGAAGTTGCAGGAAAACGCTACCCGTGGATAGTTTATAAGGGAGAACCATCAAAAAATACAAAAGGAAAATTATCGGAAGGGTTGATAGGAAGCGTTTCAAAGCTAGCCGCAGCAAAAAGTCAAGAAGAACTTACCTTAGTGCTGGGGGCCATTGATACGTTGAAGATGGAGGAAGTTATAGGTATCGCCAAAAATCCAAAAGTTGATAAAGAGAGATTAAAGCTGATCTTGGATAAATATGAATCAGCTCAATCTTCAGATGATAGGTTAGAAAAGATATATATTCTAAATCGTGTTGACACACCAGCCGCAGCAGAATTGCAAAAAGAGATGCTATCTCAGTTTGGTTCCATCTCTCTATCGAGAATGACTGAACTCTTGCGTATGATTTCAGATAAGGAAAAAGCAGACTCTTCTGGAAATGTGTTCAAGCGACTAAAATTTAACGAGTTAAGAAAAATAATTATTGAAAAAACAAAAGTAGTTGGAGACCAATTTCTACCAAGCTATCTAACAGAATTGGAGAAACTTAATCTTGAACTTCAAAAATTGGCACTGGGCAATATAGATTTCAATACCCCAAAAACCGAAGAAAAAGGCCAAGCCTTAAGAACGGCCCTGATGTTTTATAATGATAACCCGGAGAAAATGAATGCCCTGTTAGAACAAATGCCCATAATAAAAGATATCGGCTTTAACCCCAAAGGCTTCAGGACTATTTTCTTTGATCAAGAGTTTCAGGAAAAAACAAAAGGGTTGGATTTTGCTAATAAGTATTCCGTAGCTTATACTGCTCAAAGGTATTTAGATCAACGAGGAACGTGGGAATCAGAGGATATAACTGAAGCAATTGATGTAATTATGCAGCAACGGGAACGTTTTTCTGCTCAGGCCATCCTAGATGAAAATACTTATTATATTCCTATGACCCATGAAGAAGAATGGTTTAAGAACAGTGGGATGGTAAAGTTAGCGAGAGATGCCGGTGTTACGCAGATAGCGGATCAGAATCTGAAAGGTTCGGATGCAAAAGACAAATTCTTAGACTTTGTAAGGGACAGCGGGGATAAAGGAAAAACAACTATTCACTTTAACGGTCATGGTGGACCAAATCATCAGTGGCTTTCCGCAGGTCGAGTGGGTGCTGAAAAAGCCAATGTCCAAGCAATAAGACCAGATGCAATTAGTTATGTGGAGTTTGGAGATGCTCTGGCGGAAAGAGGGAATTTAGGAGAAGTTACAGTTATGATAGATTCTTGCTATAGTAAAGACTTCACTGATAGTTTATATGATTACCTGTACACTGAAAAAGGAGTGAAAGATATGCCCACCGTTATTACTGAAACCAATCGAGGTCAAGTCGGTTGGGGAGGTACGTTTGGTTCGGCATTAGAAAAAGTCCATCAGAAAGGCCAGCCCCTTACTGGTAGAGATATTCTTATAACCGAACCGATAACGTTTTTTAAGCAGGACTTAACTGTAACTATGCCGGTTGTGAGCAAGAAAGCAACTAAGTTTTCCAAGCCAGAGACGCCGGGAGTGGTTGATTTAGGCTCTACAGTTGATGATGGGGCAGCGGAACCACCCCAAAAACCTATGGGCGAACCATCAGAAAAGAAACCCCTGGAATTGCCCCCGATGGTAATAGAGATTGGACAGAGTGAGCAGGAAATGGAAGAAAAGTTAGCAGTGAGTTAGACTAAAATACTCCCTACAATTATCACATTCTCGTTACCAATGCATCGGTCGTCATTACATGTTACTTTTGTGATACCACCGCTCAGTAGCGAAAGATTTATATATAAGAACGTTTTTCAGTAGGTATAATGGTAAAAATCACTCAAACAAGGAGGCAAAATGACCCCAACTAAAGATCCTATGCTGAAAGAAGAACTTAGAAAAAAGCGTGAACGAGAAGAGTTTTGGGAGCTTATTAAATTTAATTGTAAACTATATGGTGTTATGGGGGCAATGTTAGCTGGTCTTTGTGTCGCTGGCGGGTATAAATCAGCTCCAGAAAGTGATTCTCGCCCTACTACTGAGCAAAGAATAGAGCAATCAGCAACACCGGAAACAAATCTACAAAACTATAGCACTTCGCTTAGGCCAGCTGCTCCTGCAGAACCAGTTGTTACCCCTCCAAAACCTACTCTGGTTACTCCAGCGAGCCCTCTTCCATCGGCAGCAGACAAAACTTCACAAGATCCCCTTAGCAGAGCAGTTTTAGAGTACTTAACCCAGCCAACTTTCACAGGCACTGATTTCACTCAGCAAGTTACAGGAACCAAAGCAGAATTGAAACGACGTAACTTAGATGAGGGGATGGCTTATTTTTCCCTTCCTGCAAACGCTAATTATAGTGAAACTTTAGGCAAACTTACCCGCTATCCGGAAAAAGTAGAATCGGGTCAGGTAGAAGGAAACCGATTAAAGTTAGGAAATTATCTTTATTCAAAACCGGGCTGGTATTTCTTTAGGTTTCCCGCCGCTGACTTTAAAGTAGATCCAGGAACGGTAGTAAAAACCGATTTTGATGGAGTCCAATATGATATTACAGTAGCTGAATTAGCAGATTATTTGGAAGGCAAGAATACTTATAATGGCTGTTTAGCAATGCACCTGGGAGCTGCCGCAGGAAATGTTCCGGTGGTCCAGGCAAACCACGGCGCCTTCGTAGCCAAAAAGGGAGAGCCTTCTTTAGAAAGATTGGTACAAAAACTTACCGTTGGCTTAACCACTCCAGAGCAGAAAGCACAGAGATTATTAGACTTTGTTACGACTAAACTTAAATATAATCATTCTGATGCCTTGGCTAGTGCAGAAGTATTAAAGAGACCAAGTGAAGTATTAATGACCCAAGGCTCTGATTGCAGCGGACTGGCCATATTGTATGCTTCTCTGCTGGAACAAGTTGGGATTGATTACCGCTTGGTTTACAGTGAAGATCATGTTTCAGTAATGGTTCGAGGTAATTTCTTGAATTACAACGGGCTAGCGTTCAATTTAGGTAGCGATACATATCATCTTGCCGAGACTACCACCAAAGGGTTTCGTATTGGATCCACTGTTCTAATAGACGGAAACCATCGCCCTTACACTTTAGACCGGTTCCAGGAGCTTCAGAAGCCGGGAGAGCCGGCGTATGACCTTAACGGAAATAAAGTGCCCTTTTTGGGATGTGAGTAAACAACTCTGGAAGTGAGGTACTATCTCTTATTTTTGTAGATAGAGGAGAATTGGTTCAAAGTAAGAATTTTGATACCCATTTTGTTACTGTTCGGTAATAAAAAATAGGAAGTTTTAAATAGGTGTATCCCTTCTTAACTTCTAAAACAAAAACGAGGTGAATAAAAATGAAAATAAAAAAGGGTGATTGTCGGTATTGTAGCTAAAATGGCTACACAGAAAGACCTAGAAAGTGGCTTGAAAATAGAGAGTTCAGCAATGGTAGATGTTGAATGGCTGGATGCTTGTGCCCATATGTGCGTAGAGAAGGTCCATCCTAAGAAATTAATTGGCTTGCTGTGCCCTACCCATACTCTGGGAAAAGTAGTGGCGCAAGACCAAGAAGTGCTATGTGTAGCCACTAACATCAGCGCCGCTAATGGGTTAGACTTAATCGCCATTCCTATAAAATGGATTAAAGCGATAAAAATAGTAGAATGCAGTTAAATAAAATCAACAAAATGGAGGTGAAAAAAATGGAAAAACCATACGAAGTAAAATGTGAAGCAGAGTATCTTGCTAAGCCGGTAGCAAAAGGCGGTTTGGAAGAGGGAGTAGCTGGGGGAATAGGTGGTGGACTAGAAGGCAAAGTAATCATGGGAGTTATCTGTGGTACAGCAGGAATAGCAGCAAGCGCAGGTTTAATGGGTTTGCTATACAGCATAATGCCAAAGATTGGAGGATAATAAGAAACTCATATAGATGGTATTAGACGCTTACTTCACGCGAGAGGACAAGTTTAATTTAACTAGAAGCGAGAAGCTAAAGCCGGACAAGTCTGTTTTTCCCTCGCCATTTCTGCCTGACCAGACTTACTGGGCAGTGTTAGACATCCGGCAAGAAGAAGTACGGGAAGGGCAGCCGTTTAAATTATTAGGAGAATTTTATTAAAAGAGATCTACTTATTTTTCTCCCCCACCACCTTCAGCACCATATCTCTCATCTTTTTCTTAGTCACAAAATCATATACTACTTTTACCGGCTGCAACGTGTATGGATTCATTCCCGCCCAATACATACAGGTAGAATCAGTCATCGGTGTAGGGGTGAACAATTGAAACTGCTCCACGTTCTGCAATTGCTTCATTTTTCTGGCGAGAAAAGCGATTTCTGCTTCGTCATCACCTGGATGCCCCACCATAAAATAATATTTTAATGTAATGTAAATTATAACGATCTTTTTCTTCCGATGGAAAACTTTTTCTATGTAATGTAAATTATAACGATCTTTTTCTTCCGATGGAAAACTTTTTCTAATGGAAAAATAGGGTTGTGATATTGACAACCAACAACCCT
>JACRPH010000042.1 GCA_016214025.1 Candidatus Woesearchaeota archaeon | reverse complement strand
AAAAAATCGTGAAGGCTGGGTTCCGCCATAACGATTCTGGAAAAAAGCAACGTTATTGGTGCAGAAAATGCAACAGCAGATTTGTCCCAAACGATGGCTTCTGGAAAATGAAACATAAGCCGGAAGTGATTGTGGAAGCAATTAGTTGTCGAAAAAGAGGTATGCCTTATCAAGAAGTAAGCAAACACTTCAAAGAATATGACAAAGCAGATATCTGCCCCGCAACAGCATACAATTGGGTTCAGAAATACGGTAAAGTTCTGAGAAATTTCAACCTGAAACAAATTCCAAAATTAAGCGGGAAAATCAATCTAGATGAATTTGTCTCTAAATTTAAAAAAAGAAGCTCTATCGTTGGGTAAGCAAAGACCGGAAAACAAAGTTTAGGATTAATGCTTTCTCGTCGGAAAAGCGCACATACAAAGATGGTCCAAAAAGAGTATACGCTGACATAAAGAAACGATGTTACAATCAGTTTCTTGAGGCCAAGAAGCGGGGGAAAAAATTTAATTTTACTTCAGATATGTTAGCACATTATAAAAAAGGATTTACCAAATTTTTTTCCCGTGTAGCAACGTTGACGCATGGTGTGCCTATCAAATGCCGGAAATATGGATTGAACAGAAATAATAATTGTATCGAACGAGACCACCAGTATAGCAGAAAGTTGGAGAAAAATGCAAGAGGAAACAAAGACAAGGAAAACAAAAAAATGGATACCAAAGGAAAAGACGTGGAGAACACCAGCAGAAAGAGCGAAGATAAAATTAGAATTGGGAGAGAGATTTCAACTGCTTGAGCTGATTAAACAAGCATATCCCGAAGAGTAAAAAGAGTCTTCTGGGGGAAATTATGACCATTAAGAGAAGCAAACTTTTGGAGGTATATAATAATTGCGGTGATTTTACCGCCAGTTTTTAAAGAATCAGTTAATCACTGCCGGTTAAAATCCCACTCCGCCAAAACTCAGCTGCACTTTACTCTCTAAAACTTTATCTTTGCCTTTTTTAACAAACTCTTTGAACAACGGAATTTTCACCGGCACGGCAAACTTAGTAAATACTGAAGTTACCACCGCTTCTCCTTTGTCCAATGAAGCAATATTGCGGTTATCCTGCGACAAATCCTGCGGAGAACTCTCTATCACTGCCTGACGTTCAGAATTCATTTCCAAGCCAAGTATTATTTTTGTGTTCATGTTAGCTAGAATATTCTTAGGAATTTCCGAAGGAAGCTGAGTTATCGCAATCAATCCCACCTTAAATTTCCGCCCTTCTCTGGCAATCGTCTCAAAAATGTTGCTGCCCTGTTCCAGCACATTCTTTCCCAAAACTCGAGGGGCTTCTTCCAGCACAATAGAAATAACAGGTTTATCTTCCAGCAGCCCGCTCCGTTTGTAATACTTATATTTATCTAAAATTTCTGTAGTTATCATACTTCCAACTAATATCTCAATTGCACCCGAGAAATAACTGGTATCAACTACTACTACATTTCCCTGCTCTAATTCCAGGCAGATTTCAGCGATGGTATTATCTCCAGCAACCTCATCAAAGATGCCTTGGCAATATAATCGTCCATCAGCAATATCAATTCCTAACAAAGAAAGTAATTTCCTTTTAACTACGGCAATAGTATCTTCATGAAAAGAAACTCCTTCAATCTTTTTCTCTGCCAAAATAGAATAGATCCATGCCTCTTTAAATTTGCGGTAAAACGCATATAGCATCTGCTTCTGAGGATCGCTCAAAGCTACTGCGCCTTGAAAATGTTCTGGCTTGAGCTTAGTAATATTTATTTTCAGCGTCTTTGCTCCGGGCGGCGGATTATGCGGAGTGTAATAACTGATTTTATGCCGTAAATGATGATCTTTCAATCCTAAACCGGTTCTGCCGTAATATTCATCATGCGGGTCTAATACCAAAACACCGGCATAATCTTTCCCTGCAATATCCCACAAAATATTACTCATCATATTCGACTTCCCTTTCCCGGTACTCGCCGGAATCAGCACATGGTGGCTTAACACTTCTTTTCCTGGAAGGAACAAATCTACGTCCATCTCCCGGCTGCCGCTCCTTAACTTGCCCAGAAATAAAGGATGGGGCGGCGTAGTAATAAAAAACAAATCTTCTTTCTCAATAGCCCGGACTTTAGTAAAAAATGCAGGCAGTTTCTTGCACAAAGTGCCAGTCTTATCTGATTTTACATTTAGAATCGGCTTCAGGAATGCTAATTGATAATTCCGCAATGATTCATCCATAATTTGGAAGTTTCCTTCTTCCAGATTCATTCCGGAAACCATCTCCAGATTCTGTGGGGATATCTGGCTGCCGTAGATTAAATCATAAGCCTGAAGCAGAATCTTATCGCCATTATCATCGATTACCACTAACTCGCCGATTTCTACTTTCTCCCCCGACTTTACCCGCATTACTATCCTGCTGAAATCTCCAGAAACAACTTGGCCTTTGAGCATGAATTCTACCCCGCCACTTCAAAATCATTTGGAACGTTAACTTCACTATTTTTTACTGTTCCACTGCCCGCACCGATTAAGTTAAAAGTTCGATCAACTAAAACCACTTCATCATCATCTTCATTCAGCCGGAAGATGACCTGGCGCAGAGGCAAGCCATAAAAATCATCCACGAACAACCGCTCTTGGTTGCCTTCGGGGGTAGTAAATTCCAGCAATATCACTTTACGCTTTTGATAGTAAGTTTCTCCCGTAACTTTTACTTGGGTAGGAATAAGTCCATCCATTATTATTCTGGGAGTAATCGTTACATCTTCAGCAGCATAATCTAATTTGTAAGCGTTATGGTTGATACCTTCACAGGTGATGCCTAGTTTAGAACAAACCCCATACGCTGTTTCTTGTACAACATCTAAGTAAACTTCATCGTAAAATATATCCTCTTTCCAGAATTTTGGTTCAATATAAGTTTTTTTAATTTTCTCTCCTTTTATTTTTACTTGATAATTAGCGTCGTCTAAGTACAATCCGGTAGAGGTCATAACCGTGGATTTATAATAATATTCATAATTGTCAACCTGGGCGCTTCTATCCCGCAGTTCTTTTATTTTAGGATTATAAAAAGATAATTCTTCTTTAGGTTCTTCTTGGGCCTCGTCTTTTATCTCCGCTATCGGTTTAATGACCTCTTCTTCAGGAACGCTGATAATTGCTCCGGTGATGGCCGAGCCTGAAGTATCAGGAATGGCAGGAGTAGTATTAGATAAAGCAGTATTTGATGACGGGGCGGTGGAGCTGCATCCAATTAAAAGCAGCACTGCTAATAACAATCCCATTGCATATAAAAACATGTTTTTCATTTCAAATTACCTCTATTATGGTTATTGATTGTTTGTTTTAAAGTGTAAAAGTTTAACTGTTGATATTTAAACGTATCGCTGGTAGAGAATAGAAACGAAAATCACATCACTGTAAACCCTTTCAGCTCCAGAATCTTCTTTACTGAGTAATCAATCTGGTCTTCGCTTATCTTCTTTTCCTCTACTGCCTTCTTCACTACTTGTATCATGTGATAAATCTCGTTGGGATCATCATTAAAATTTAATATCAAATCATTTCCGGCCGCAAATACCGCTACGTACATCTCATCCATAGTAGGATAATACTTCTTCAATCCCAGCATGTTAATTTCGTCGCTGATAATCAAGCCGGAATAATTCTGTTTGAGTTCACCAATAACTGCTTCTGAAACCACGGCGGGCTTTCCTTTCGTATCTACTGCTCCTGAAGCAATAACATGGCTGACCATAACTGCTTTAACTTTGTCTTGAGCGGAAATTGAGGTAAAAGGATACACATCCGCGGCGCTTATCTCAGCCGAAACCACAAATTTGTGGGGATCTTTAACCACTAAAGTTTTTCCCGGATAATGCTTAGCCGTAGCGGCAATTCCGGTGCTTTGAATTCCATCGACATACGCTTCAGCTAGCTCAGTTATCTGCTTTTCATCGCCAGGAAAACTGCGGCAGTTCCAAATTTCGTCTTTTAAATCAACGACTGGAGCAAAATTAAGTGTAAATCCCAAAGCAGATAAGAATTCACCCTCTTCTGTTCCAATCTCAGATGCTTCTTCAGCAGTATAGATCTCACTTACCGAAGTAAAATTCTTGAAATTACCAAAAGGAGTCCAGCAGCCTTCTAAATCGGTGGTTACTATAAAAGGAATGGTCATATTTTGCTGAAATTTATCAATCATATTTCTAAACAGCTGCTCATCTTTCATAGCATATATATGTATGCCCCCCAATCCCATTTTTCTCCACGGCTCGACGCTCCATTCTTGGCCTGGAACAACAATCATCTGAGCAATTTTCTGCTCTAGCGTCAGCGAACTTAATACAATTGTTTTTTGTTCTACTTTAACTTCCGGCTGCTCTGGTATAAGCCATCCTCGGGCTTTGGCTACGTTAAGGGTGGCTAGGAATAGGACTAAGATAACTAAAATTAAGAAGAACTTTTGATGAATAGTCCATCTCTTTGTTCGGAAATTGGTAGTTGATTTCATTTATCCCTCATTTCCTTCCCCAAAACACCTGCTGCCGGCAATAGCTGTACGCTTTAGAGTTCAAGCTATAAGTCAACGCATTTCCACTTCCGGTACGGCAACTCCATTCTACGATTCGATTATCAAAGCTTTTTATCTCTTTAACACATTCTAACTGTTTTCTTGCTTCCAGACAGCAGCGGTCAAGATTCTCCTCGCCAGTAAATACCGTAAACTTTTCTTTCCACGAGATAACACACACCGGCTCGGTTCGATCTAAAGCATAACGCACCTGGCCTACGGAAGGAAGAGTTACTTCAAAGAAGCTTAGAGTAAGCAAAATAGCAATAATCACCAGAGAGATATTTGCACCAATCAAAACTTTATCAGACACCATCTAACACAAATAAATGAAAAAGTATATATAAAACTATCTTCTTTCAGGCTAAACATGGACATTAAAGTTTATACCACGCCTAATTGTACTTGGTGCAAAAAGCTCAAAGAATGGCTGAAGAAGAATAAGCTTTCATTTCAAGAGTTGGACATTTCTGAGAACGACAATTACTTGCCTGCAATTATAGCCCACCCAACATCGGCATACTTGTTAAGTGTGGTTAGTCGGGGGGCCGGGCATTCGTCGTTATTCTATTTCTCCCAGACGATATGTCCATTAATATTATTTTTTTCATAAACTTGTAAAATATCTTCACAGAATTTCATTAATTCTTTATCATTATTGTTTTTTGCCAATTCGTATAAATGAATAAACATTTTCTTCCCGGTCTCAGTTTGTTTAGAACATTTCTTTTGGAAATTATGCTGCGCACACCCCGACCACACATCACACATCTATAATTGTCTTTCTTGAATATTTCTTCTTTTTGTGCTGGTGTAAAATCTTCAAGTTCTCTATTAATCACAAAATCAGGATCGTACTTGTAAACGCCCTTACTTATTTTGATAAGTTGGTCATCAGAAATCTATTCTATACTCAAGTAACTCTTTTTTGATTTAAAATAAACTGAACGATTAAAAGAATTTATATTTGAAAGTAATATTTGAAGAATAAATAACAATTCTCGCTTCAAAAGATTATTCTTCGTTGGTTTTTCTTTATGAATCTCATTTTTGATGAATGTCCATTCTTTATCTAAATTCATTTTTTTCATAATATCACCTTTTAACCGATAAACTTTCAATCATTTCAATACTTTTATGAAGTTGCAACATTAAAATAAATCTAAATCCAGCAGGAGTGATTACAATTTGTTTTCCTATTTTTCCGAGTAATTCTAGGTCAATTGCAAAGTTTAAAAACGTATATGTTGCTGTACTTAAAGATTTCTGCGCCTGCCATTCATTAACCTTTCCGCTTATTGTTTGAAACATTTTACTCAAATTTGGAAACTCAATCGGATAGGAATTCCTTGATAATAGAAAAGCACTTTCCACAATAGAATAAATTCCAAATACCGAACTTGAATAAAAAGGGTCTTTAGCTGTAAATTGTTTCAAAATATCAATTTGATTACTATTTAATCTATCAATAAATACGTCAGATTTGAGATTCTGGGTATATTTATCTCCTAAATCTGTTAAGAAATAGTTTTTACTTCTCTCTCTTACCAAACCAAATTCTTTTGCAACTCTTAGATGATTATGAACACTTCCTTTTGATAAATGAATTTTATCGGCGATATTAGTTTGTTGTGAAACTCCCTTCCCTAACTCTAACAAAGCTCTATTTATTAAACCCAAACTAAATACACCATAATCATTTGGTTTTATCTTTAAAAAAGGAGCAACAGCTGATAAATTTTTGTAATAGTCCTTCATTAAATCAAGTGGTTCATAAATTATTAATTGAACTTCATTTTGATTACATCTTTTTATCTGTTCTTTAGTAGCCCTTGTTACAAGAAGAAATGACTTTATTTTGCCGCCCACAATTTTTCCTTGATTTTGTAGTTGAACCAATTCTTTTCTATATTCGACAATTTGGTTTAAAAAATCGTCTGAATAATTAGTTACTTTTAATTCTATAAGACATAAATCTTTCCCATCAGCAACTAATAAATCAATTCTTTGTTCTCCAGACCTCAATCTTAGCTGACGAACGATTAATCTTAAATCATTTGATAGATTTAACACTTCTTTTAAATAAAACAAATTTGAGACCAATGCGTCTTCTACTTGACTTTCACTAATATTATTATGCTGCTTTAATTTCATTTTGAAAACTTTCGTTTAAATTAACGATTTTTTTGCTTTGGCCGGGAAAGGCCCATAGGCCATTAGTCCAATCCATAAATTCTTGTCTAGTTATATCCGATTCTTTTTTCTCGTTCTTTTTCCAGTCTTTTTTATACAAAACGAGAATAAGTTCTACCGGTGCTATCACATAAGGGGCAGATGCACTTAACCAAGAACCCCAAGCTGTTCTTCTTGAAATATTTCCTTCATTCCATATTATGGTAGAATGATATTTGTATCCTATTTTTTTGGCTATTGTTGTAAAATCTGCACCAACACTTTGTTGTCCATCTTTATTTTTATCTAAAGGAATATTAAGACACAGTCTTCCGTCATCTTTTAACCACTTAAAACATTTAGATAACCATTTATGACTAAATTCTAAATATTTTTCATAAGTAATTTTATCATCATGTGAATTATACTTTATATCCACATTATATGGTGGGGATGTAACAATTAAATCAACACTTTCATCGGGAATTTTATCTGTTGAAAGCGCATCTTCACATATTATTTTCAATTTTTCGTGATTAAAGAAAATTTCCTCTTTCATACGCACTATAAAATATTGAACCTTTATTAATGTTTGGCTTTTAAACTGAATAATTTACATCTTCATTCGTTAGCCCCACCCTTTCGTTCGTTTTCGTATCGTCGTTTAGAAATGTTCCCCCTTTCATCGTTTAGTTCACAAAAATTGTATTTAACACTTCTCTCACGCTTTTCCCTTCAACCATTATCTGATATAATCCAGACATTATGGGCAGTTTTAACTTTAATTTCTCCTGTAGCAAAGGAACATTTCTTAACATAATAATTCCTTCCGCTACCATTTTCATCTCCGTTAAAACCTCGTCCAACTTTCTGCCTTTGCCTACCTGCTCTCCGACGTAATGATTTCGGGAATGTATGCTAGTACAAGTAACAATCACATCTCCTAATCCGGCTAACCCGTAAAAAGTGGGTTTCTTGGCTCCCCAAGCTACTCCGACCTGCTTAATCTCATCCAAGCCTTTGGTCATAATATATGCTTTGGTGTTATCACCTAAACCCCCATTTTCTCCTAATCCCGCTCCGTCAATTACTCCGGTAAATACTGCCAGAAGGTTCTTCAATGCCGCTCCCACTTGCACTCCAATCACATCGTTGCTTAATTCAACTTTTAGGTTTTCGCTGCGCAGTAATTTTCTTAATTTTAATCTATATTTGCCAGTTCCGGCTAACACAATTCCGCTGAATACACCTTTACAGATTTCTTCGGCATGAGTTGGCCCATACAAGCAGTAAATCTCTCCTTTAACTTTTTCCCGAGCTACGTCGCTTAATAAGCGTAAATCTGACCCAAAGCCTTTGGAGCAGATAACTATGGGCTGTTCTCCGATAAATGGCGCGGCATTAGATAGGCTTGATTCAACTTTATCCGAAGGGACTGCCACAAATATGACTTCGCTTCCGGGAAGCACTTCTTCCATTTTAGAAGAAACAAAAATATTTTCAGAAAGTTTTTCTTGGGGTAATAGCGGGCAAATTCGCTCTTCCTGCATTTTCTGGGCTTGCTCTGCTACAAATTCCCATACTTTAACTTTATGATTGTTTCTCGCTAGATGAATAGCCAAAGCTGTACCCCAGCTTCCGCCGCCTAAGATGGATATGTTCATGAATTGTAAAGAAGAAGCGGTTATTTATATAATTATGGTGTCTTTGTATGTGCCAAAAGAGAATAGCCATCACTTCACCAAATTCAGCGTATGCTTTTCCTCTAACACGTAATCATAAGAAAAATCAGCAGATAGGGTGGTTAAGTAAGAACTCTGGTCTTTCAGGAATGTTTTGCATATAAGCATCGCTTCCTGCTTCTTCTCATTAAATTTAGCTGTAGTCAAAGTGGTCCCATCTTCCTGCCTAAATTCACATTCTAAAGGCTCACCGCCTAACTTGGCTCCATGGAATGTAACTAAAGTAACTTTTCCTTTCCCCCGGTTTTTTACCAGCAGGCGATATTCTACTTCTGCCCCCACGCCGGAAGGATATATTATCTGTTCTAAGTTAGTTACGGCTAATGGCGCCCCCTGCCCTGAGAACGACTTGGATTTTTCGGTTTTACACCCCGAATCGTACATATCATACAATCCTGGATGGATGCATACCGTGGCCCCAAAATCCATTTTGGAACTGTATTTCAATAGCAGATAGTAATTGTTACGATATTCTTTGGCATTGGCAAACGGCTGTCCTGAAGTCCCGGAAAATTCAACCTGAACTTTATCTCCGGAAGGGTTGAGCATGCTTCTGCCTTGCAGAGGGTCTAATTCTTTCTCTGTCTCTTCCATTAGGAAATAATCTCCCACAATTCCGGCCAAAGATACTTTTCCGGTGGTAATGTCATAAGCGGCTTGATTATCTAATTCTAAAATAATTTTGAATTTGGAGAGAGGATATATTTTATCCGGAGGAGCATTGTCCATAAACTTCATTTTTACTTCAGCAATACCCTGCTTGAAGTTATAATCCAATACTGATTGTGGAGTTCCGCCCCTGCAGCTGGTGATGAATAAGACTAAAGAGAGTACTATTATTAGGGTGATTATGGATATTATCGGTCTCATGTGGGCAGCTCTTTTACTTCGATATCAACTTCTTTGCTTAAAGAGTAATCGTACTGTGCGGCAGCTTTAAATTCAGCAGTTACATAATCTTCCACAGTTTCCCATACGCTCGGAACATCAACCGTACAGGTCGGAAAGAAAATTACTTCTTTTACATAACTTTTGGCGGTATCGGGAATATGCACGTTGCTGCTGTCTCCTTGGATGCATTCAGTATCCGCTCCACTAAAGTAGTTTTCCAATCCCAAGTGATAAGAGCTAACTCCGGTTATCTTTCCCCCGCCTACATTTTCTAAGTTGGAAGTGATAACCACTTTCTTGCCGCTTTCAACAATAGGATTCTCCGCCGGATTGCCTAAGGCAAAGTTCAAGCGGGCAAAATCCGGTGCACCTTGAGATAAGTAAGTACTTCCAGAGAAATGCGCCGAAAGAATTTTAGGAATCCATTCTTCCTTCCATTTTTCATCTTTCTTTCCGATAAATACGCGCCCCAATCGGGAAGCTGCAATTAAATTGCTTATTTTAGCAGTATAAATTAGCTCATAACTGCCATTGAGAATCTTACCATCGGGAGGGTTGCATACAAAGGTATTCCTTTCTACCATTTCATTTACGGAAAGAGTGTTTTCATTCTCTCCCCCAGCAATAATCCCCGGAAATGATTCTTTATCCTTTCCCTTAGAAGTAAAATTGCACGATACTTGCACGGTAAACTTCTGCAAGCGCGGATTCTTAACTTCTAATTCGGTAGGATAGCCTACTTTAAGGTTTTCTCCCGGAGCAGCATAAGTTAGCTTAGGAAAGAATTGGCTGAATTTAAACTCTGCGGTGGTAGGCTCTTTAATGGTAGAATCACTGGCTCCGGCTACTTTAAGTTTTTCTTTTTCCTTTTCTTCTTTTTGCTCTTTTAGGCAAGAGTCATATTCATTTGTTCCGGGCTCTTTCTTTTCGAGCTTTTCACAGATATATTTTAATTCCGAAGCTTCTTGTCTACGTTCTACGCATCCGGGAGTATCTGTCGGCTCGGAAAAGATGCACATCAGATTAGAATAAGCCGGGTTTTCTTTCTGTGGTAATTGTGCCTTTACGCGCAGTTGTGCCGCTTCAAAATCGGCAGTTCCAGGCAACTGCGATTTAGCATAGCCAATATCAGGAACAGCAACTACGACTAATACAAACACAATATACATTATTCCCCCAATCCGAGCTACATTGATTAAAAAATTAGCTCCGCCTTCTTTAGAAGATTCGGTAGGCAGAGTCATAACTCCCAAGAACGCCCACCAGGGCATGTACAAAATTAGACTTTCTAACAGGGGTGTTATAGAAAAATTCATTTTTTCCACCAAGAGAGGGATCAAACCGATATCGAGATAGAGGAAGACTATTGGGATTAGTCCATATAACTCCGGCTTAACACTATTGCCTTTGCTGACTAATGCAAACAAGAGTGAAATTCCTATAGCAATAGAAACAAAATACATTAAGAAAGTAGGCTCGTAATTTCCACCATAGATAAAGTACCATACCACAAAAATGAGCATGGGAAGCAAGATGGCTGCTTTGCCTTTTTCCAGCTTTGCCGCTAAAGCATATGCGGATAGCACAAATAATGCTAGCGAAAATACATAAACGATGGAAATTGGCCCAAACCATAGCCGCAGCAGGTATTGCACGATTCCTAAGATAACTATAATGAAACTGGTGCTTTTAGCTGCTCCGGTTACTTGCTCCACTGCCTCATACGCAACTGCCGTTCCCGCGGCTTGGGCTGCTCCGGCGGCTGCCGCAGCTCTTCCTCTTACTGCACCGGCTGCGGTTCCGCCGGCACCTTTTAACCACGAGCCGATACCTCCTGAAGCTCCACCTGAAGCGGCTGAACTAGAACTGGGTGAAGAAGCAGGCTTGCCAGCAGCAGTGCTACCTTTTCCAGAAGACTTCCCCAAACTACTTAAAATGCCGCCAAACTTTCCCATATCGACCTCTTTTTTGTGATTACAATTGATGGAATGAAAAATAAAAAAGTTTACTTAACTAAGTCAACTTTCAATTCTCTGATCTCTAACGACTTTTTCGGCTTCAACTTGACGGAATTCTTGCCCTTAACTACTAAATCACTAATGTCTTTCTCGTAAGTGGAATCTTTAGTATCAAAGTAATTTATGTCCCCGTTTACAAAGTATTCGCCATATTTACTTTCAGTAGCATCTACAAAGCCCAGTCTAAGCTTTATGTCGGCATCATTATCTTTTACTTCTTCATACTGCTCTAAAGTTAAATCGAAGTAAAACGTGGGATAGTCGAGCTCCTTCAGCTTGGATTCAAAAGTTACAAATGAAAGCGAGTATTTGCCTTTATCAGCTTGGAAGATTAAGCTGTTGTCGCCTTCTTTAATCAATGCGGGAGATACTTCCAGCGGAACTACTGATATTTCACAATCGGGAACCGAATTGTACACTTCGTTTCCGTTGATTAATACTTTAAGTTTGCCTACCTGGTTAGGAAGGCATTCGGGCTTGAATTTTAAGGTGGCTTTCTCCATATTTTTCTTTTCTACCTCTGAAACTAAGAATACGTTAGATGAAGATTGGCTCTCCAGATTAGTTATGTCAGCAACCACCTGAAGGTTTTCTAAAGAGGCTTCATTAGTGGCCCAGAATTTTAATCCGGGGGAAGACGCGCTGAAGATGATATCATTTTCAGGTTTAATACTGCTGTGGGGGAGAGTTAAAGGTATCGAAGCACCTGGTTCAAGAAGCCCGTCAAATATTTTTTCTCCGTTCAGGCTTACCATTAACTTGCCTTTAATTGCTTTAACTTTAAAATACAAATATGCTTTTTGCAGGTTGCTTAAGTCGTCTACACTGAATTTGAAGGTGCTGTCTTCTCCAGAAAACACGCCTTTCTTGGCATAAGCCAGATTTTTCTCGGCTAATATCTTGCTTTCCACTGCGGTAAATACATTAATAACCGGAAGCGGATGCTCAATCTCTTTAGTAGCTAAATAATCCACTTTTCCCGGGGATGCCGTAAGTAGATTATTAGTGGAAGTGGAAGCAGTGGTTCCCGAGCTGGTAGAAGACGACGTTTTATCTCCTAATAGCTCTGCCCGCTCTTGGGGCGGGATCATAACGATAAACATTATCAGCATGCCTGCAATGACTGCTAACAGTACTGCGGCGCCGGCTGCTGATTGCCCGATTTTAGTTTGGATTGCCATATCCCCGATTAAACACCGCGTATATATAAATTTAATCTTCAGGGAGGCTTATTTTGGGGAAGGGGTTCTTAAGTAGGACTCACAAAGATATTTAAACACCCCCGCTATCTTCTTAATATACTATGGTTACCCGAACCGGCCAAGAACGATTTAGAACTATAAAAGGCGTATTCGACGAGTTTACTGAACGCAACCTGTTTGAGCTTCACAGTAGAAATTATTT
>JACRPH010000062.1 GCA_016214025.1 Candidatus Woesearchaeota archaeon | reverse complement strand
TTAAGATAGTTAATGAAGTGGTTTAAGAAAAAAAAATGTTAAATTTTGTATTTTTTTTCTTGGTATATGAAAGTTCCATGAGAAATCATTCATTATTTTCAAAAATTGACCTCTTTTCACGGAATTAAAAATCAGACCCGGAGAAAAGATTTATATGGAGCTCTTGTTTTGTTAGTGAGAAATGAAAAGAGGGATGAAAGGACAGATAACGGTTTTCATAATTGTGGGAGTTTTAGTATTGTTCATTGTAGTTGGAGCGTTTTTCTTAACCAGCACTGTAATCAAAGAAAGCTTGTCCCAAACCAAAGCAACTACCACTGATGATACCGCTGCCATAAAAAGCTTTGTAGATAACTGCCTTAAACAGACTCTGGAAGGGGGGATTGGAGCTATCTCGCTGAATGGCGGATTTTATATGCCTACTAGGGTAACTTTCTACGAAAACTGGGAAGTACCATACTATTTTTATCTAGGTGATGACTTACATCCAAATACAGAAACCGTGGAAAAAAGCTTGGAATATTACATCTATGATAACCTCCAGCAATGTGTTGGTGATTTTAAGCTATTTTTTGGGATTAAAGTAGAAAGAGGAGACGCCCTCCCTGAAGTTACCATTACTGAGAAAAGTGTAAAAGCAAAAGTAGAAATGCCGCTTAAAGTTTCTGTAGGAGATACTCAAACCGAGCTTAATACTTTTGAAGCCGAAGTTAAAGTACCGTTGCAAAAAGTAATAACTGTAATAGAAAAAATCAGTGAGAATCAGGCGCTTGAACCAAATGAAGTGATGCTGGACTATCTCATGAAAGACTCC
Source organism: Candidatus Woesearchaeota archaeon (assembly GCA_016214025.1). Lineage (GTDB taxonomy): Archaea > Nanobdellota > Nanobdellia > Woesearchaeales > GW2011-AR9 > JACRPH01. Next base: position 9,052 of record JACRPH010000062.1, on the reverse strand, counting down.
ATCCAAAACGGATATAAATTTGAGCTGCACCACCAAAATGATGAGGTAATCACTGCTTTAATCTTTGACGATGTTAAGCTCAAAGGCCAGCCCCTTCAGGTGCAGTACGCTTCTAAGTATGACTGGTTCAGTGAGTTGGATAAAGAAATTGACCTTCAGCCGCTTGGAGAGCAATTTGCTATTGTAGGAGAAGAATTTACCTACCAGCTGAATGCTACCGGTGCTAATCTAACTTATGGGAGCAATAGTGAGCTGATTCATATTAACAAGAATGGCTTGATTACATTTACGCCTAAAAAAGAAGACGCGGGAACACATTACCTGTGGATTGGCGTAGGAAATGGAACTGAAGAGGATGCTGAACTGATGACCTTAATAGTGGTGGAGATATGACTACAAGCAATACCACTGCAGGGATAAGAGCAGCAATCGCAGTAAGTTTAGTCTTAGCTCTCTCCAGCCTGCTTTTTGCCCAATCTCCCAGCTCTTCTGATCCCTGGTCGGACGACAACTTTGAACAAAGCTTTAGGGATAATCCTGCCACTGGTTTTGCTCAAAATCCGGATAAAGCCTGGGAAGCACTGGGTTCCAATCCCTCTCTGATGAGCAATACTGAAGTTCTAACTACGGCTTTTGCTGAAGATCCAGCTAGGGCGGTTAACGTGCTGAACAAAAACCCGCAGTTATTAGATGATGTTTTCGTGCTTGAAACTCTGGATACCCAAGTTCAGGGAAATATTAAATTACTTAACGATAATCCGGCAGTGAAAGAAAAGTGGCTTCAGCAGAAGTTTGGAATTGGCATGATTTCTCCTGCTACTATTATCAAAAGCTACGATGGAGCCACTATCGAAACCGAAACTGCTTCGTTTGAACCGGAAAAACTGCCTAAAGATGTAAAGTATAAATTACAACAAGACGGCTCTCTAAAAGCAGAAGGCGGTTATGAAGGAAGCTTTTATGGAAAAGTTGAGTTTAAAGATGGAGTATTAATCACGGACAATAAGTTTGTAAATTCAGACAAGAATAACTTTGCCTGCACCTCTGGTTGTTCTATCCAAATATCTAAAGCTGGTCTCGTAACCGGAATAACCGGAGAAGGAAAAGTAAATGAAATTCCAGTGAAAGACCTAGAATCAGTGTCAGTACTGCAAGGCGCAATTTTTGCTACACCTAACCAAAAAGACAGCAAAATTGGGGGGATAGGATTATTTGGTATCGAAAGCATCGCTTACAACCCTGTGGAGAAAAAGTTTTATGGAGAGAATTTCATGGTGGAAAGCACCAGCCCAGACGCTGTTTTTGAGGGAAAAAAGATCAAATTCCAAGACAATGAAGGGAAAGCTATTGCTACTTTATTTGAGGGAAAGACTGTTTTTGTAGGTTCTGAAAAAGAGTGTTCTGGAAAGAAAAGCTCATGTATTTCTGCTGATAAAAGCACTAAGACTATTTTTGTTTCTGCACGGGAAAACAGCAACCTTGTAGTAGATGCAGGAAAAGAATATGACGCCTTAAGAGTGGGCGATATCACTGACGAAAGCAAAGTTATACTGCTAAAGGACAATAAAATGGTAGCCACCTTCAATCAAAACGGAGCACATCCGAGAAGAAATCCCCAAGACTTAGGGATGAACATTGAAAGTCTGGAGCCGGATGGGAAAACCCAGAAGATTTACGCTAATGGATATGAGATGTGCGATGATAAAAGGTGCACCAAGACTAATTTTGGGTGTGTGAAAGGATGAAACGTATAATCCTGCTGATGGTACTGGCACTGATGTTTTTGTCTGTGATGGCTGCTGAGAACGTTGCTGCCGAGAACCTGTGTGAAAAGTATGGGCTTTCCCCCGGAGAAGAGTGTAGTTCTGCTTTGAAAACATATGCCTCTTTTCAACAAAATTCTAAGCTGATTAAAGCATGTACAGGAAAAGTAGGGAATTGTGTGGACCAGTCTGCCCGAGTGATAGCTTTTGGCGACAGGCCGCTTCAGGAGAATGAAATCCGCGCTTTAAGACAGATGGGTGCGCAGGAGGTTACTGCTGACACCAGATTTTATCAAGTTAGGAATGACCTTTACTCCCCCAAAGGGTTAGTGGCATTAGACCATGAAGCTATAGCTCCGCCAGACAGAAGTGAAACTGATGCTATCATCCAAAGGTATCAAGATGGAGTTCCGACTACTACTACCACTACAGTAAATCCAGACGGAGTTCCGATTGAAACAATTACTGTAGGCTATGATGATTTTAGTGCAGGACTGGACAGTCACTTAAATCCATCTGGTTTAGTTAAAGTGGGAGAAAAGATATCTATGCTTGTATATCGTGAGAGTCATCTTCCATCTGGTCTTACTCCTGCACAAGAAGAGAAAGTTAAACAGGAGAAAGCTAAAGTATGGTTAGAGGAGATAACAGCAACCATTGCTGAATTAGGACAGAGAAAAACACCGCTTCCAGAGGGCTCAGTTGCGTCGCTGGAACTATCCAAAAAGCAGTTAGAAACAGATCTCCCTAAAATAAAAGAGAAATATGGGGCTCCGGCACAAGAGACCGCCAAAGAACTTATTAGGGCAATTGATGTTGCTACCAGTAAATTCCAGCCTCCTAATGTTAAACTTAAGAAACTTAAACAAAAACTAAACGACTTTGATGCAATAGATAACCCCACCCCTGAACAAGAAGAGGAAGCCAACACATTAATGGCACAAATAGATGAACTGGAACAAGCAGAGTCACCTCAAATTGGGGGAATTGCCGTTAATCCTGATAACTTAGGAAAAAAAGTAGATTGGCTCAAATGCCCGGATGGCTGCGATTACAAAGTGCAAAAAGGAGACTCATATTGGAATCTGGCTAAAAGAATTCCTGATGCTGATATCAGAATGGAAGCACTGATGGAGATGAATGCAGGCAAGCCGCTGATAGCCGGAGTAACCACACTCAGGATTCCTTCTAAAGACGAATTTTTGGATTATGCGTTCAAGAAAGAAAAGTATTTCTCGCCGTTTCAGTGCAGATGATTCAGTGCAGATGAATTGGTTAAATCATAAATAGTTAAATTAAAGTGAAAATATGCCCCGGCCGAGACTTTCTAACCGTTACTAAGCGTAACTTGCTTTTGAACTCGGGTCCCTACATTTCTTTTAACTTAATTAAAAGCTATCGAAAGTGTAGGATGATAGTTTGTCCAAACCGTAGCAGGTTTTTAATGCTAAAGTTTACCGGGCTACACCACCGGGGCTTAACGAAGTAAATTGGCACCTGCTTTAAAAACATTTTGGAAAAGTAAGAGAATGTAGGAAGCAGGTTGATGAAAAAGACCCCGGAATGGGCGGCGGAAGTAAATGCCACTGCCGGTGCTAAAGTCAAGAAGAAGGAAGCGAGTTATATTGGGTAATAGTTTACCATAGCCCTATGGTACCATAACGGGATGGTCAAAAAGTTTTTGTACGTAGGCTTTTAAGAAGAGATCAGTTACCTCAAACTTATTTTCGGCATTTCTTTTAACTAGCCCATACGAACTTTCAATTTGTTGAAGAAGCTGGTAGGCTGCTTTGGGATCTAATCCTGCATGTTTTGCTATCCCGCTTACAGAGCTCAGGTCATACAAACAGAGAACCACAAAAACACTTCTAGTCTTTCCTTTTAATTTTTCAAATGAAGAAATAAGATGTGCCGGGATGGCCTGGAGTGATTCGGAATAGGCTAGCGAAAGAACTTTTTCATCAATGACTCTCTTATTTAAGCTAAGGGCCAGTTCATAGCACCAAAACCCAAGAAGCTGAATATAATAGGGATGTCCGTTACTAAGGTACAAGATTTTTTGAATAGCCTGCTGTTCATAACGCACCCCCAACTTTTCGATTCTTGACTTCAAAAATAATTCCGCATCATCATCTGATACCCCTTTTATTTCATACGTCTGGAAAAAATTAAAAAAGGGGTGTTTCTCTTGAGTTAAATTAGCAATGAATCTGTGGTGCGACGAGCAGACTATAAAGAGGGCTTTGCTTTCGTTTATGTGTGCTCGCAGCGCCCAGAGAAAAGCATCTCCAAAAGGGAACAGCTCCTGAAACTCATCTAAAAAGATTATAACCTTCCGTTTGGTTACTGCACCAATTTTGTTCGTTAGGTCAAAGGTCTTTTCCATAATTTTTTTGAGGTTCTTAATTTCCCCTTTTCCGAACTCAATCCAAAAGTGGATATCTTCAACACTTACACCGATTTTTTCCGGAAGGAAGAGTTTAGCCACTTCCTTAGTCTTCTCTTTTTTGCTCACTTTCACCAGTTGAACCTTCAGCTCATCAACTAAATTCTTAAAAAAAGTAACTTCATCGAGAGGAAGTAATTTTTCACATTTAATTATGATTGGCAGGCACCCTTTTTTTTCCAGGCTTTCTTTTAGCCTTAACATCAAAGAGGTTTTTCCTATTCTTCGGATTCCGTAGAGAGCAAGGTCATTCTTTCCATAGAGGAGCAGCCGGCTGAGAGTTTCCAGGTCTTTTTTCCGGTTGAAGAAATATTCTCCCGATACTTCTCTTCCGTACTGGTAGGGTAGGTTTACCATAGTTGTATGGTACCATAACACTATGGTAATATATAAGCTTTGCGGCGGCAGTTTTCTGTTTGGAGCCAAGCTCAAGAAGAAAGAAGCGGGTTATATTGGGTAGAGATTGTTGTTTTCTTAGACGTCAACCCCAGCACAAGCTTTATAAAGCATTCTGATATCCTCCGTTCGATGTGTAAAAAGAGGTACAAAGTAGATGTAGATAGAAGTATTTATAGGGATAATTACCCCCATAATCGCTCTTTTTTTAATTCTAAGCGAGCCCAAGTAACCCTCTTCATAATCATCGGCATACTCCTGCTCCTAGCTTTAATCTTAGTCATCACACTTAAAACCGAAGTCATCAAGTTTAAGCCGGAAGAATTATTGCCTACGGAAAGGGGCAAAGTAGAAAGCTTTTTAACCGGCTGTATTGAAAAACTAGGCGATGAAGCGTTGTTCAAAGTAGGCTTGCAAGGGGGGTATATCGAGGTTCCTCAGGCTTTAGCTGAAGATAACACTCGCTCATTAAAACTTTCTCCTTTAGTGACTCTGCCTTATTGGGCCTACGGACAGGATACTTACATTCCTTCTTTATCTGAAATAAAAACTCGCGTAGATAAGTACGTCCAGCAGAACCTGCGCAGCTGCATGCTGGAATGGAAGCCGTTTCAGGGAGAGTATGACATCATCGAAAAAAGCCCCATCACTGTAAATACTGAATTTGTGGAATCCAAAGTTATCTTTAACGTGCATTGGGATGTGGAAATCAAAGACAAAGCCGGTGAAGTGATAACCGAAGTGATTGATCATGTCGCTGAATCCAATATCAAGTTCAAAAAGGTGTACGATACTGCTGTGCAGGTAGTCGAGCACGAGATGAAAGACCTCAAGCTGGAAGATATCACTCAAGATTTAATTGCGTTAGAGCATCCCGATGTTCCAGTTGTAGGAATGTCATTAAGCTGCAGCAAAGAGACGTGGGAAGTGGGAAAAGTAAAGACCGCGTTACAAGGATTATTAGCAACTAACATTCCCCAGCTTAAAATAAAAGGCACCGATTTTGTAGAATTTCCGGAAACCATGCCCTATTACCAAAATCATTATGTGTGGGATTTAGGAGAAGACGTGCAGCAGCCTAAAGTTAATGTGCAATTTTTATTTGACGAAAGAAACCCGTTTTACTTTGCAGTTACCCCTATCAGCGGGACTAAGATGAAAAGTTCCGGCTTAGGTGGAAACAGTTTGCTGTCTTACCTGTGCATCCAGACCTGGAAATTTACGTATGATGTGGTGTATCCGGTGCAAGTTAGAATAAGAGATGAAACTACAGGATATAATTTTTATACTGCGTTTACGGTGCATCTAATCAAAAACCAAAAGAATCGTATCGTCCCTACGACACGCAAGTCATATTATTTTGATAATGCTGAATCCAGCGAATTGTGCCAGCGAGCCAATGTTCCGGTAACCATTGGAACACATGAATTTGTAGATAACGAGGCAGAAATAAGCTACACTCAAGACTTATGGGATGTCAATTTATCGTTTACGTGCATAACTTACCGCTGCGACCTGGGTTCGAGTGAATATGACTTTGCCGGATTAGGATTTTCTGGAGTAAGCACTAATCTGCCTTATTGTGTCGGAGGCATATTAAGAGGCACTAAACCAGGCTACTTAGAAGATTGGAAAAGAATTGTGACTAAAGCTGGAGACCGAGTAGAATTAAATCTTAAACCAGTATATGAATTGCCGGTCAGTAAAATCAAAGTGTTCAAACACGAACTTAAAGACAATAAAGATGTGGGTGCAGCTCTGGAATTAGGCAAGAATGAGATAGTGATGCTCAAATTATCGCAGCCAGGAAAGAATGCGACGCAATTTGCTACTCCATTTACCTCTACTTTGCCGGGAGAATATCCACTGCAAGAAATTGCCATCTCTAAAGAAATTAATTCGGCGCAGTCAGAACAAGAAAAACTTCAATTCCTGGCTAAAGCCGATTTTGAATATGAATTAGAAATTAATCTGATAGAGCAGAAGCCTGACGGCAGCGATGCTACGTTTAAAGGCGGATACAAAACTAAATGGTATGTTCCCTGGGAGCAATTAAAAAATTCACCTACGATTACGTTCCATGTGTTTACTAAGAATGATCCTAACGAAGAAGAAAGTGTAGAATTGATGTTAGGGTTGGATGAATATAGCAAGAACGTGCCCAAGCCGGAGTTTAAATTGAAATGAATAAGACGAACCTAAAATTTATACAGCACGTACTGGTAATTTTAATGTTAGTTCTGCTCATAAATCTCCCTATCGTCAGCGCATTAGAAATTTCTGGAGTTACGGCTAAGAATATTGCCCAAAATTCAGCTGCGATAACTTGGAATACTGATGCTGCTGCAGACAGCTTTGTAAGTTATGGCGTTGATAAAATTAACTGGGAAAAAATAGGTGATGCCAAAGCGGTAAAAGAGCACATTATCCAATTATGGGGATTGAATACCAGCACCACTTACAATTATTTAGTGGAGAGCAATAACGTTAAAGACGACAATTCCGGCAGTTTTTATACTTTCACTACACTTGCTCCGGATGTTACGCCGCCAGAATTAGTGGTAGAGATTCCTACGGCAGTAAAAGGAGATATGCTGGATGTGATGGGCTGGACTGAAGTAGGCGCTTCAGTTAAACTGCTGGTAGACGGAGAGTTGGCCGGAACGGCGATAGCTCAAAGTGAGGAAATCGTAGTGGAAAAAGCAGTGGTTGGAGAAGAGGCAACCGAAGAGGCAACCATGGAAAATATTACTGAAGTTACTGCTGACGTATCTGAAGTGGCAGAAACCGACGTGGTGGGGACTGAAACGGCTGGGACTGAAGCTACCGAGACTGAAGCTACCGAGACCGAAACTACTGGAACAGAAACAACAACTGAAGTATTATCTGAAAAAGCCAATATTGCCGGAGCAGCTACGGGTAAAGCAGCATCTATGTCTTCTGCAACTAAACCTGAAGGCAAATTTGTGATTCCTAATGTGTTTCTCACTAAGAATGCTTTCTCTAATCTTACGGTAACGGCAACCGATGGTGCGGGAAATTCAGCCAGCGAAAGCGTAATGGTATGGTCAGATGCATCTAAGCCGGTATTGAATATAAGCAAAATTTCGGAGATGGTTAGCGGAAGCACGTTAGAAATTAACGGCACTATTTCGGAAAATGCTTCTTATGAGCTCACAGTTAATAATAAATCGGTGGCTAAGAAAGAAAAAACAACCATTATCAAAGAAACCGTTTCTTTAACTGAAGGAAAAAATTCTATTCAAATAACTGCCGTGGATGAGGCCGGATGGGAAGCCAGCGAGAGCTGGGAAGTAGTTGCTGACAGCCAGCCGCCCACGGTAACATTTGAGATTGTGAAAGGAAACGAATATTACCAGGGCCGAGCTGATTCTGATGTAAAGGGAAAAACTGAGCCCGGTGCTAATGTGTACATTTATGTTTACCGCCCTATCGGCTATGAATTTAATCCCGACTTTAAGAGCGCGTGGGCCAAAGTTACTGCTGATGAGAAAGGCGAATTTACGTTTAGCGATATTAACTTTGAAGGCTTTGGTCCGTTGGATTTAGGCACGTTAGAAAATCTGGCGCCTAAGCAGGTTCCAGCCGATATGCAGCAATATACTATTTTTCCCATCGAGGCCATTGCGGAGCAGCAGAAATGGAGTTATCATGTGTTTGTCATCGCTGAAGACGCCAGCGGCAAGTCAGCAGCAGCGCCACCGCAGATAGTTACTATCAATACTTGTTATTCCGGCAATTTTGATTTTGATGTGCAGTCGTTAGTGCAGTTTCAAGCGCCGTTGAGATTAACTCCGCAATTAGTTGACGAAGGCCGGGAAATGGTTACCGCGTTATTTAATGTTTCTTACCGCGGAGATGCCAGCCCTGGAATTAATGGCGAGCCGGCATATTCTATAACAGGAGTAGAATTTGAAAAAGCGTGCACTCCCGGAATGCTCGAAGATGACAGCTACAAAGTTGGATGCAGTATACTTCCACAATATCCTAAGAAATTATCTAATGGAGATTTAACTGCCTGGTATATCACTTACAATTTGCGTCCAGCAGAGAAGCTTAGTGAGAAAGAAGACGATTTCTGGAAAGACTTCAATAAAAAACGGATGATAATGTTTCCGCTGAAAGTGACGGTGCATTATACTGAAAGAAGTTCTGACGGGACGCAGACTGAAGGCAAGACACAGGTTTCCTGCACCGATTTAAGTTACTTTGCCGACATCCCTATCGACAGCAGTGATATGATTCCTGATTTCTTAGCTGACGAGGGCGTTAGAGGAATTAATGCCACCATAAATGCCATCAATAAAGTTATGCCTTACTTGGAAACGGCGATTAAAATAGCTGGGATTTCTTGTGTAAGCGCATTTACGCTAAAGATGGTGGTTCGTTATGTAAGGATTGTAACGTCCAAGATTGAGGCGTTTGC
>JACRPH010000061.1 GCA_016214025.1 Candidatus Woesearchaeota archaeon | reverse complement strand
CCATACACAAACTTTTTATGTACGTCCAATCCTACGTATGTTTTGATTGCGTTAGATGTCATTTGACATCACCTCCAAGTTTTTATATTTCATGCTAAATGCGTGGAGTATAAAAACCGCGAGGTTTAATCATGCAATCATGACTAATTGATAATAGGGCTAGGATAAAAAGGTTGCGGAGGGGGAGTACGGAAGGGAGAATATTACCGCACATAGAAAGATTTATATAGTATATACATTTTTGTATAGTATGCAAGATAAAACCTATGCGCTGATACCTCCGAACCCATTCAATGCTGGCTCACCCATAGATCCAAATGATTTTGTAGGGAGAGTCCAAGAATTAGAGACTTTCAAGCAAAGATTGCGGCAAACCAAGGAAGGCTCACTGGCAAGTATGGCTGTAGCGGGAGGTTATGGAATTGGGAAGACTTCATTCCTACATAAGTGCCGATCCATAGCCGAAGAGAATAATGCTTTGTCTATTTATTTCTCTTTGAATGAGATGGATGACCTTAACCGGGAAACTCTCTCTAAAATGCTGGTGGAGAGGCTCCAGGAAAGAGTGAGAGAAGAAATTATACTTCAGAGAATCTCGGCAAAAGTGCTAGATGCAGTAAGAAAAATAAGGATAAAAATTAGCCCATCAGAAGAAGGTCCTTCGGTAGAACTGGGATTAGACCATAGTATTAATAGTATTCATTTTCCCAACTTGCATTCTGCTTTATCTGTGGCTTGGAAAGCTTTGCGGGACCATAAAAAAGCAATAGTTTTTTTTATTGATGAAGCAAGAATACTAGAAAAACACCGGGCTGACCTTATTCTCTATTTACGGGCGGTTTTGGAACAGCTTCAAATCGATAGAGTGCCAGTAATGATTGTACCGGGTGGAAAATTGACTATATCTGACCCTTCTGGAAGCGGTTTTTCTCCCTTGGTGAGAACTTTCCCCCCGGCAGTACTGGAAAACTTTACCTTAGAAGAAAGCAAAGCATTTATCCGGAAAAAACTAACCAAAGTTAAAATTTCAATTTCCGATGATGTTTTAAAACAGGTGTATTCAATTACTGAAGGACACCCTTTTGTACTCTCTGCATATATGGCTACCGCTTATTCCAAACTAAAGCCCGGAGAGGGAGAGCTTAGAAAAGAACACTTTGAGGCCACCGACATAGAATTCGTTAAAAGAGTATTGTCACCATTCTTTTCTAGATTTTATGACCAAGTTAGTAAGAACAGTAGAAGCATACTAACCGAAATGGCTAAGAGAAACGGAGAAATTGATTTATCTGAACTATGTGAAATAATGGGAAGAAAAAGTAATGAATTATCCCCTTACTTAGCAAAATTAACTCAAGATGGAGCTATTTTGAGAATTGATCGAGGCAGGTATAAATTGTTCCACAAGTTGCTTACTCAATATGTGAAACAAGTTGGGGGATTGTAGAACGTTTCATTTTACATCTCCCCCATTCCACCCGGCGGTATCATGGACGCACCTGAATTGCCTTTCCCGCCCAAGATCACATCATCAATTCTTAAAATCATCTCAGCCACTTCTGCGGCGGAAGATAATGCCGGTGTTTTAATCTTTAACAATTCAATCACGTCGGGTTTCTAAAAATGCTTAGTGTTTGCTGAGGAGCTTCTTCTAACAAAGACCACTTTATGTTTGAACTAGTGCTCCAGAATTTATCTTTTCCATTTTTCCTTCGAAGATATACGCACCCTTTCGATTCCAAATCTTTTATGTAAGAAGATAGGTTTGAACGCGGTATCTTGAGCTTATCTGATAGTGCTTTGTTGGTTATTTCTTTATGTTTAACCATCTCTTTTAATACCTCCTTTGGTCTATCAGTCAAATTATGTAAGAATTTCTTTTCAAGAACTGACTTTAACGTCCTAGCTAATTTGTTTCTATCCAAAATAATGGGCCTTTCGGTTGTGATTTCTAAAACCGCAGTGGATAGGCTGTTTAATATGTTTCTTATGTTGCCTTCCATTAAATCATATAGTATGCTTAAACAGTCATCGGCATACGGGAAAATAATATTATAATCTGAGGATATCCTTAAAGTATTAAATCGTTTTCTGATGACTTCTTCAACTTCTTCTAATCCTAATGTTTCTAGGTGGAATATATCTGATAAATTAGATGCAAAGCGCGGTATGCTTTGAACCGTAGAAAAAACCATAAGGTTTCCCACAAATATGAAATGAACCCCGGTTGTTTGGAAAAAATCTCTCAGATTCTCAAAAATATATCTTATTTTCTTTTCCGGTAATACTTCTAAATTATTATAGTGGATAACTGTCTCTTTTTTTGTTTTATCGTTTATTTCGGTTATAATTTCTTGAAAGAAGGTATGAAGATTTGTGGTTAATAATGTATCTGTTTTTTGTTCTTTAGCGTATTCTCCACCAAACCCGGCAATTGAAATACCGCCGCTTCTACTTATTTTCCCGATTTCAAATAAGCTTTCCAATTTTTCAAATGTTGCATTACTAATTGGTTTTTCTTTTAATAATTTCAATGTTCCAAATATTGCAGAAAGGGTATTTAAAATAAGATCATTAGTGTCCCAATCTTCTTGAACCGCAATTTCTTTAAATGGCGTAAATAAACCATTCTCTAGGGCAGAATGCCTTACAACATTAACAAATGATGTTTTTCCGACCCCGACATCTCCATAAACAAAGATTCGCGAACCTCCTTTTGAACCAATTATTCTCCTCATTTTTAGTATGTCATCACTTCTACCCACAAATGATTCTACCGTGATTGTTCCTCCGATAACTAGAATGGGAAGTGTAGAGAAAGGATTCTCTTTAATGCCATAAAGTTCCCATATATTTGAGATAATGTTAGTCATATCCGCATAGTTATACTGCCTTATTTATATAGTTTTCTATAACTATGTCCCACGGTATCCGCATAGTTATACCTCCTTAGTTATATCATTTTATATAATTATGCGCCTGTAGAACATTAAAAGGCAGGTGTAAAGTAGAATTAGGACTTTTAACATAGAGGTAGAGAATTTAGTTTGTTTACTCCATTCCTTCCCTTGGCAACGTCATCGGCGGTCCTTGACTGCCTTTCCCACCCAATATCACATCATCAATTCTTAGAATCATCTCGGCGACTTCTGCTGCAGAAGATAATGCCAAGGTCTTAATCTTCAACGGCTCAATCACACCTGCTTTCCAGGCATCCATCACTTCTCCGGTGAATACATTAATTCCAGCCCATTTCCTGCCTATTTCATGCTCATTTCTTAATCTGGCTAACACATCAATCGGGTCCAATCCGGCATTTTCAGCTAAAGTACGAGGAATCACTTCCAACGCTTCCGCAAAAGCTTGTACGGCTAATTGCTCCCTTCCCATCATAGTACGGGCATAAGTACGGATGCCTTTAGCTAATTCCATTTCTACTGCTCCTGCCCCGGCTACAACTTTGCCTTCTTTCAATGAAGTAGCTAAATCTCCTACTGCATCGGTAACTGCTCTTTTTACCTCTTCGGCTACATGTTCGGTTCCTCCTCTAACCAATAAAGTCATGGCTTTGGGATTTGGGCAGTTCTCTACAAAAAGCATCTGCTCTTCTCCCACTTTTTCTTCTCGTACCATTCCGGCAGAGCCCACATCTTCCGGAGAGAGCTCTTTCCAGCTGCTGATGATTCTTGCTCCGGTTGCCCGTGCTAACTGCTCCATATCACTTTTCTTCAATCTTCTTGCTGCCATGATTTTCTCTTTAGCTAAGAAATGCTGGGCTAAATCATCAATGCCTTTCTGGCAGAATAATACAGTTGCTCCTGAAGCTTTAACTTTAGCCACCATCTCCCGCAAGGTTCTCTCTTCCTGCTCTAAGAACTGGTTTAATTGTTCCGGATTGGTAATTTGAATCTTAGCATCAATTTCCGTATTCTTTATTTCTAAGGCTGAATCTAGCAGAGCTACTTTGGCTTTTTCAATTTTCTTAGGCATGGCCGGATGAACAATTTCTTTGTCAATCACAATTCCCTCGATTAATTCGCTGCTGTCAGTGCTCTCTCCTACTTGGCGCTCCAGTTTGATGTCTTCCAGAGCTACTTTGATTTTCCCCTGGTTTTGTTCAGCTACTCCTTTTACTGCTTTGACAATCAAATTCGCTAAAAACTCTTTATTTGCTTCCGCCCCTTTCCCGGTCATGGCGGTAATAGCAATATCCAGAAGAGCTCTATCGTTGGTAATAGAAATGGTTTCTGCCATCTGAGCCAATAATTTTTGCGCTTCCACTTCCGCTAAGCGATAGCCTTTAGCCAGAACCGTGGGATGAATGTTCTGGTCGAGCAGGTCTTCTGCTTTCTTGAGAAGTTCACCGGCGATTACTACCGCCGTGGTAGTTCCGTCTCCTACTGCTTCTTCCTGGGTTTTAGCTACTTCAACTACCATCTTGGCTGCGGGATGCTCTATCTGCATTTCTTTCAGGATGGTAACTCCGTCATTAGTTACAGTTACATCTCTGGTTCTAACGGTTTGAGCTACGGCTTTAGCGGCAGCGATGTTGTTGTGCTGGGCATCCTTGCCGGTAGTTCGTTTAGTGTCTTCAGGCAGGATGAAGATGGGCTGAATTTGGTTTTGGTTGGTCATGGTTTTATTCCTCTTGGTTTATTTTGGTTTAAATATTTTCTCATATCTTCTACCGTACTTTTTCTCATGTTGGAAACCCTCTGATATGCGTGCTCATTAAGAACATAATAATGAAACGGCAAAGCGACGTGGTTAGGCATGCCTTTATATCTGGCATCGTAAATATTTAATTTATCGCCATTTCGAGCTCCCATTATGGAATTATTCCATGGGTCAAAAGCCATATCTAAATTACAATCATCAGATTGATGGATACGAGTTTCCCAGGTATAAGTTGCGTACATGCACCCTGTTTCATCACCAAGTATCAATTCTAACTTCCCTTCGGTCCTGGCTATGCCTCTCACTTCAACTTCAGGAAAAACACAGGAAAAATTGCGGATTAGCTCTTTTTGGTGCTCTAAAAAATCACCCACATTATCAAAATTATAAGCCCCAAATACAGAATGGCCGATATTCAAAGCAAACCTGGTTATTTCCCCTCTTAAAAGAATCCCCATGTATCCTGGAGAGCCTTTTAAATGTTCAATGGGTCTGGTAAAACATTCTTTTGGTATCCATATTGGCTTTCTTTTCATTTTAATTCGGGGTTATGGTCATTTAAGCTTCCGGATGCTGGCCGTACCTATTCTCTGCCTGCCTCCCGCACTCATTATCAAAATGCCGGGCGTATGCTCTCTTAAGTTCTTCCACTCTTCTGCCTAAATCTTCTTCTAACATCTTTTTGGCTTTGGTTAGAGTAAGAGGTGGTTTTCCTTTAAAACGTAAATATCGGAAGTAAGTCTCGGCTGCCTCTCGAGGATTAGAAAGAATAGGAGTTTCACCTCTATAGAGAGAAATTATCTTGCCATCACTAAATAAACTATAATTTAATCCACCATGGGTTGGAAAAAGC
>JACRPH010000066.1 GCA_016214025.1 Candidatus Woesearchaeota archaeon | reverse complement strand
AAATGTCATTTAAAATCCCATCCCCCCCACATAATGCCCCATGGAAGATAATACCCATACTAACATCAGGCACAACATTAACTTAAGGAAAATTGTACCTCTGGTTTCAGTTCCATCATTCACCCAATCGGTAATGTTCCATAATACATAACCAATTCCTACAATAGGCCCTCCAATTAATAAGAAAGCAATAGCCGTAGCCCAGCCAGCTCCGGTAGCCAGAATAGCCTCTGCGGGTAAGAATACTGCAGAGATGATAGCCATCACCGCAGCGATAACAATAGCTTGAGCGCGATTAAAGAAGCTGGCAGGTGCACGAGCAGCATCCCCGCTTCCACCCCGGCCAAACATAGTGATAACTGCAAAGAATATGCAGAATACCAGGATTCCCAGTAAAGTACGGGTGAAAGCAATTACTCCCTGTCCTCCGGAAATTCCCAGAAAGCTTAAACTGCCGAAGTCTAATATTCGAAGCCAGACGTTGGATAAAGTAGTGCCAATATCGGCTAGGGCGAATGGAATAACTAAAAGTGTAAATAAAGCTAAGAGCCACCGCTTTTTATGCATGTTGAGAAGGAAAACAGTTTAGGTTTATAAGATTTACGGAGAACAAAAAATAAAGAAGAAAAAAGGAAAATTTAATCTTTCCACTTCATCAGCTCGCGGGTCTCGGTAACGATTCCCTGTACTGCTTGGATGGCTGTTTTCTGGGCATCTTCTACTTCCTTTACGTCTAATGTTTCAAAGTAAGATTTAAACGCCCTCACTGCATCATTTACCTCGAGAGCTGTAGGTAAAGGTGGTGCAGGTGCACCGGGGGTTGGCGAAGGTCCAGTAGTTAAGCTAAATGGGAAAGCACTAATCGACTTTATTACGCTCAGAGGATCACTTACTGTTGTATGATAACCGCTGATGAGTCCATTTAACTTAGTTATCGCCTCATTGTGTTTCTCCAAAATAATTTTTTCATTCACATCCAACCTTGCCACATCTTTATCTTTATCTTTGAATTCTTTCACTAAACCATCATATCTGCGCTCTTGTCTCCAGGTTCTGCCTTTGACTCTTCGGAACTCGGTCTTAGCTGCTTTTAACTCGGTTTCAACTAGATTAACTGCGGCAATAATACTATTCTTCTCTCCATCGTTGGTAATTTCTTTCTTGGTAAGTATTTCACCAACAATTTCTAATGCATCATCTTTAGCTTTAATCGCTTTATCCAACAGCTTCAACTCTTTTTCTTCTTCAATGTATTCGTTCATCATGGCTGTTTTTCTTCTGGAAGCGCCTTTCTGAGCCCAATTAAAGATGGTCTGCGCAGTCTTCTTAACATCCATATCTCCCGATGCATGTCCGGTAGCCAAACTCAACAAAGCTTGTACTCCATTGATGATGAAGATAATAAAGACAATCCAGGTTACCCAATCAATCCAGCCCACTACTGAAGCGACAATACCTCCATAATGTGCGCCAGCACCGGTTGTAAATCCACCAATATGCTTACTCATCTCTAATAAAAGTAACCACAACAAACCCATCAATCCTACTCTTATCCAGGGATATTCCTTCAAGAAAAAATACCCTGCAAATCCTAGCCCAATTGGCAACCCTAATAAAACCAGCGAAAAAATAGTTCCATAAGAAGCTGCTGCTGCCAATAAAATCGTTCCCGGAATAAATATCGCCGTAAGCAATGAGAACACTATAGCAATTACTATGGCTACATTCTTGCCTAATTTCAATAACTCTGCTCCTTTAAACAATACTGCGAATAACACTATCAAGATTAAGAAACGAGTGAACCCTTCAATAGGGTCTATAACGGTGTTAAGAATGCCCCAATCTTGAAGAAATTTCAGGGTTATCACGTTCTTGAATATATCCGTGGGAGTGGTAGAAGAAGACCCACCCGAAGTTTTTCATCCTTTTCCACCTCTTATTTTAATTAGTAAAGTATTTTTAGAAGAAAAGACGAAGCCGTATTTAAGCTTTTCTCCAGTCCATCTCCCTTTTCCCCGCCGAAATGTATTTAAATCACATCTGAACTAATCATCTTTAATGGCACAATATGACTTCCTGTGGTTCCGTGAACTGCTCCTGAACTGGCTCAGCTTACTTCCCGGAGGAGAGGTCTGGAGCAACAAGTACATCTTTTCAATATTAATTGTATTTGTATTCATTATCGCTGCCCAATTGATTCAATTTCTTGGCACTAAATACTTAGAAAAGATAGCTAAGAAAACAAAGTCTAAACTTGATGATTTAATCCTGCAGAAAACCAAACATCCGTTGTTTTTAGTGATAATTGTATTAGGGTTCAAGTTTGGATTGGCAAATATGGGTATAACTGGCATTCTCACCCACTTCGTAAACTCAATCTTAGCTATACTGTTCCTGCTCTTACTCTCCCGCTCCGTAGATGTGGCTCTAGAAACATGGGGAATGCACTTTGCTAAGATAACCCGAACTAAAGTTGATGAAGTTCTACTCCCTTTATTTCACAAGTTTACCAAAGTGGTGTTTGTAATTGTGGGATTTATGTGGGTGCTACATTTGTGGGGGATTGATATCACTCCTTATTTAGCTGGAGTGGGCATAAGTGGTTTGGTGTTAGGATTAGCGCTGCAGGATTCGCTGAAAAATATCTTCGGTGGAATTTCATTAATTCTGGACAAGACTTTTAACGTCGGCGATAGGATAAAATTAGATTCAGGAGAAGTAGGAACCGTGCACGAAGTTGGACTAAGAAGCACTAAAATTGTAACTTTAGATAACCAAGCTTTAATCGTGCCTAATGGATATTTGGCTAATGCCCGAGTGATTAACTTTGCCCAGCCGGATAACAAAATCAGGATAAATGTAACTTTTGGAGTTACTTATGGCACTTCTGCTGAAAAAGTTCGCAAAGTGGTGCTGGATACTGTTTCTAAGCTAAAACACGTGATGAAAGAGCCTGCTCCAAGCATCCAGTTTGTAGAAATGGGTGATTTCTCGTTGAAGTTCAAAGTAAACTTCTGGGTTGATCGCTACGATACTGCATTTCAGAATTCCATGCAATCGGAAGCTACTGAGGCGATTTACAATGCGCTGAATAAAGCGAAGATAGGAATACCGTTCCCGACGCAAACTTTATACCTAAAGAAAAAGTAATATGGAAATCGTCACCGGAATTATCGTCATTGTAACTTTGCTTGTGCTTAGCCACATCCTTCCTAAACTGTTGAAGCTGTTGTTCTGGCTCCTGATAATTGCTACGATAATTATTTTAGTATGGGGGATTTCTTATGGAGAGCTGTTTAATTGGGCGAAAAACATTGTCTTGTACAAGATTTAACTTCTTCTTCAACCTCTACTTTCCCCACCAAAAAGATTTATAAAAACGCTTCATTCTAAACCTTCACCATGAACGATTCTTCCATTTGGACTGAGAAATACCGCCCCAGCACGTTTGAAGAAATTAAAGGGCAGAAGGAGATAGTAGAGAAGATAAAAGCGTTTGTTAAGACCAAAAACCTTCCGCACTTACTATTCTCGGGTCCGGCGGGCGTGGGGAAAACGACGTTAGCGCTGGTAATAGCTAAACAACTATTTGGGGAAACGTGGAGAGAAAACTTTTTAGAGCTGAATGCGTCGGATACCAGAGGAATTGATACAGTAAGAATACAGGTGAAAGACTTTGCCAGAACCAGAGCAATAGGAAATGTACCATTTAAAATAATTTTTCTGGATGAATGTGACGCCCTTACTAAAGAAGCCCAGCAGGCATTAAGAAGGACTATGGAAAGTTATACTAAGACCTGCCGATTTATTCTTTCGTGCAATTATAGCAGCAAAATAGTCGACCCGATCCAAAGCCGCTGCGCCGTATTCCGCTTCAAACCACTTCCAGAGCAGGAGATTTATGCGGTGATTGACAAAGTAGCCCAGCAGGAAGGATTGAAAGTATCATCTGATGCCAAGAAAGCATTGTTTAACATTTCTGAAGGCGACTGCCGAAGATTGGAGAATATCATGCAGAGCTGCGCCGTACTAAACAAAAATCTGGACGCTGAATTAATCTATTCCATGGCTTCGGTAGCTAAGCCCAAAGAGGTAAAAGAGATACTTATGCTGGCGATTAAAGGAACATTTATCGAAGCCAGAAAAAAGCTGTTAGACTTGATGTTGAATTACGGGCTTTCGGGACTGGATGTGATAAAGCAGATACAAAAAGAAATTTGGAATTTGGATATTCCCGACCGGAAGAAAGTAGAACTAGTCGACAAATGCGGAGAGACAGAGTATTAAAAAAATCCAACCAAAGATTTATATACTGCACCCGTAATACCCTCGCACTATGGAGGTAGTACAAGTAAGATTACCAGATGGATTAATCGGAGAAGTAGATAGATTAGTAGATGGTGGTTTCTACACCAGCAGATCTGATGTTATCCGAGATGCCTTAAGAAAATTAATTCTTGAAAAGCAGATAGGTTCAATACCCAATACCGGTGATTCTGTAAAAGAAATACGAGAAATTAGAAAAAAGCTGTCGAAAGAGAAAATAGATTTGGATGAGATTAATGCGTTAGGGAAATAACCATAGAAATTTAATTAATAAAAAAGTAATAAATAAAACATAACCTCTACTTCACGCTCTGCTTGATGTTAACCTTCTCCTGAACTTCAGTTCGATACACGTAATCAAAGGTTAAGCGAAGTTGTTTCGTAGCTAGAGTTCCTTTGGACAATGGCTGTTTGGTTTTACACGAAATCTCAGCGGTATTATCCTCCCCTAACTTAGCTTCGTTGACTTTTCCGCCAGACTTGCATTCCCAGGCCGCATCATCAATGGAGAAAGCTAACTTGTCATAAGTTCCAAACGTATCTCCCACTTTAGTTACTTTTCCTCCGCCGACGTTGCTTACTTCAATACTCAGCGCCATAATCCCCTGTCCAGCAGTATCTTCATCCACACTAGAGATAGTGATGGGCGCACCCGAAACAAAGAACGTCTTAGGCTCTTTAACTTCACACACTCTTTTATCAGTTAAATCTTCTTTTAGGCACGCTTCAGGGATTATTAAATAGGTTTGATACTTTGCTTCGATACTGGCATACCAATTCTTTTCTAAGATTCCATTTACAGGCAGGGCATATTTAGCATCAGAAGCAAAAGTTAATATTTCTTCTCCTCCCTGAGGCAATAAATCAGAAATTATTTCTACATCTCCTTTGTTCTTCAGTTCCCAGGAGGTTACTCCGGTAAATTCTTCTTTGGCTGGACCCATCAACTTTATGGTAACATCGCCTGGCTTTACTTTATATTCTCCTTTATTCTTAATAGTAACTTCAATCGGGAACGCTTCGGTGTCAAATACACTGGACACGCCATCTTCAACTACGCCAAAATCTTCGAACTCGGCCGTAACGCCTTCAGTTCCACCTAAGAACGCTCCACTTGCTGCTCCCTGCTGTTGATTATCTCCGCAAGACACCAATAGAAACAAACCCACCACTAATACCGCAAACGTAAGTATTTTCTTCATGCTTATCCCTCTCTTTTGGTTTAATATGCTCATTATGATAATATTTCCCTCAAAAGAAGCAAGTGTATTTAAAGTTTACTGGGGTGGAAGCTATTATTGGGATAAGTGTTAATCTTAACTCCCCGGAGTTCTGACGATTTTAATCGGCTTAGTCCACGATTGGATGTATCCATAATTCAAATCCACCGTTAAAGGGGTCTCATATGCTGAACTGGTAGGCAAATCTCCAGTGCATACAATCTTGCCCATGTTATTGTTTAATCTGGCCACATGGTCCATGGGCTTGCAATTTAATGCTACTCCGCTTAAAGTCACATAATATTCTACTTTATCTAAGTCGGTATATTCCACTGAAGCTTGTCCGCAGTTGTGAATGTCCACATAGGGGCTTAGAACTCTGCCCGTGCCAAAATTCTGCACATTTATTTCAAACACTGCTTTTCCGCCCATCATGTCTACGGCTACATAACTTATTCCTACCGGGCCGCCTTGTCCGCCGCCCATCCCCACATCTTTAGGAATGCAAGTTTTCTGCTCGGCAGTAACCTGATAAAATAAGGGATCTAAGCAGACCGAAGGATTAGCCGTAGTGCGGTAAACATAACAGCTTACAAAATTAAGTACAGGATTATAATCAAACACTCCCTGAGGAAGAGCTATATTTGATGATTTAAATTCTAGTTGGTTGATTCCGCCGTCAAGATTGTATACGTTCTTGCCTTCCAGAACGCCGGCATTTTCAGCACAAGAACGGGCTGTCCCAAAACCGCCTTTAAGAATATTAGGATCAAAGCCGCTAACCTGGATGAAGCAGTCTCCCCCTTCTAAATTGTAGTTGCCTTTGTTATTTACTTCTACCAACGCTACTAATTCATTTTGGTCGTAAACCACCGGCGGGGGGCTGTTCTGCAGAAATTTAATTTCTACTCCCTGAGTTCCGGTTTGCACCATCTTTAATGCAGTCGCCGTATCTACGGGGCGCTGTCCAGCAGAGACGCCTCCTTTGCAGGAAGTTATGAGGATAATTGAGGCTAATAGAATTAGTACTAATAGTAACCTTATCACACTCTTTTTCATTATTTGGCAGATAAAGAAAATAATGTATATAAGCCTTTTGGTGGGCGGAAAGAGAAAACCTTTATATAACAGCCCCTTTTCAAAGATTACCTTACAATATTTGGGGTGGCAAAAATGGCAAAATACAAAATATTACATTACAAAAAAGAATGTATCAGTTGCGGAGCTTGTGCAGCTATCTGTCCGGACTTCTGGACCATGGATGACGACGGCGCGGCTACTCTAAAAGAAAGTGTTTTAGTTGACGACCATTATGAAAGAGATATCAATAGCGAAGATGAGAAAGCACGGAATCAGGAAGCTGCTGATGCCTGCCCGGTGCAGATAATCAAAGTGGTGGCGAATGAGAAGAAGAAGTGAATGATTTTACTTTAATGGTTTAACGACGAACCAAATAGTTTAATTGCTGATTTTAACAAGGTCGTCTTATTTTTGTTGGAGTAAGCAATAATTTCTTTTAACATATCACTTACAATCGTTGATTTTTGTCTTGCTTCTTTAACTGTTCCGCCGTTTCGTTCAACTAAAGCTTGTAAAAAACCTCCGCAATTCAAAACAAAATCAGGAACATATGTTATTTTTCTCTTCAACAAAGCTTTTTCATCTTCAAATTCATTTTCAAGTGGATTATTTGCTCCGCCAGCAATTATTTTACATTTTAATTTTGGTATGGTCTTGGTGTTGATTACAGCACCCAATGCACAGGGGGAAAGAATATCAACCTTCTGAAACAAAATTTTATTTGGGTGGACAATTTTTACTCCAATCTTTTTAGCATTTTCACAATTTGATGGGAGAATATCGGCTCCAATTACTTTACAGCCTTTTTCAAGAAGTTTCTCTGCAAGAGGAAAGCCAACTGCTCCAAGCCCTTGTATTGCAATAGTGCATTGTGGTAATGGTTTATTGAGAATCTCCTGACTTATTATTTCAAAGCCATAAATCATGCCTTCTGCCGTATTTTCTCCAGTACTTCCTAAACCCTTTTCTAAATGTGATAAAGAATCAACAAAATCTGCCCTCGATGCAATTTGTTTTCCATCTTTCATCGCAAACCCCAAATCAATAGCTGTTCTAAATAAGCCTTTATGGATTTGAATGAAATCTCCTATTGAACGTAAAAATGGCTTATTCTTTTTTTGATTGGCTAAAACAACTGCTTTGCATCCACCTTCTTTAACTCCAAGAACATTTGCTTTTCTGGTCATTGCTCGTGCTAATTTCAATGCATCCTGCAAAGCGATATCAGGATTGGTATGGGCAAATCTTGTTCCTCCAGACACAGAGACATTTGGGGTAAGCTTTCCGCTCCGATCTCTTTTTTCAGGGATAGAATCGATTACCCAGATTAGTTTAAGTTTTGTTTTGGGATTATAATGAAAAGTTATTTGTCGGCATTTTTCATCTTCCATCACTTCAAATATTTTTTTTGCGACATCCCCTTTCTTTTTAGTCATATACTAATTAGTAAAGTTAAAGTTTATATAAACATTACTGAAGTTCATTAAAGCAAATGGAAGAAAAACAGAGTTCATATAACATTTAATCTAGCAGCTTAATCTTATTTATAGTCACAACTATCGCGCTTTTGCAAGGTTCTCCTTTGTTTATCGGAATCTTTTTGATTTCTTCCAGCCATCTTCCCGAGGCAAATTCTTCTGCCTTTCCCCTAAATTCGTAACCCACACAATTTTCTTCCCAGTTCCTGGCCCATACCAC
The DNA here is from genome assembly GCA_016214025.1 of Candidatus Woesearchaeota archaeon. GTDB lineage: Archaea > Nanobdellota > Nanobdellia > Woesearchaeales > GW2011-AR9 > JACRPH01. The sequence goes on along the minus strand of JACRPH010000066.1, from coordinate 16,132 downwards.
TAATGAAACATTTGGATTTTTTCGGATATTTTCTATGGTCTCAACCAACCAATTATTAGATATCAACAGTTGATTTTTGGAGATAACCTTCACAAAACCCACTGCAATATTATGCGGCTCATTTTTTTCATTAACTGTGGCTAAAGCTAAGGCATTTCCCTCGATGAGCTTTTTCATTCCCGTATTAATCTCGACGTTGTTTAGAATCGTTCCCATTTTACTCATACTCCCCGTTGTGCTTCCGTCTGCAGCTCCCGCACAAATCCAGCGCTGAAGGAATGAAGCTCTTTCCACAGCTCATGCCGTTGATGCATTAACTTCCGGTGTTCTTGGGTGAGCTTTTCCAGTTTTTGATGAAATTTATGCTTGTCTTTTGGATTGGCAGCAGCATGATATTTGTGGGTGTATTTTTCAATGTCTTTATGGTAAGAATGAATCACTCCATCTAACTTAGCCAGCTTCTTGGATTTCAGGTACATGTGCGCAGATATACGTAAGAGATGCATAATCATAACTCCCTAATCTTTTTCTTTAATCTTTGGTACGCTTTTTCAAAGTTCTTAAAATTTGCAGAGGTCCCACTTTTAGAATTAACATTATCGGAAGTAAAAACAATTTCATTCCTCTTTTTTCTGGGTTTCATCTTTTATAAGGTAATACCCTGCGCTTTTTTAATCTTGCGTTTTCTTTTTCCAATTCCGACGCATAATTGTACATCTCTTCTAGAGTGTTATCAAAATCTTTTTTCTGTTTGTCCATCAGAATCTCATAACCCATATAATAAATAATGGGCAACACGATTACCTCAAGAGACAACCAAAGTTTATCGTAATTCGACATCAAGTAAACTAACATTGTAAAGACGATGGCATAACTTGTAGCAAACAAACCAATCCAATATTTTCTATACATATTAAATGATATAAAACACTCAAATAATAAATATCGTGGTGCTGCAGGATATAAAACATTACTTCTTCACGATTATCATGCAATGGTCTTTTTCAAATGGCCCTAATATTCTAAAATCTATCACCGTCATCTGCGCTTCCAACATTCTTCGTACTTCCTGAAAAACTACGCTGGGCTTTTTCTTCACATCAATGCTTCTCGCTTTAACTGCCAATAAGCCATAGCCGCCTTTCTTAAGGAATAATTTACAATTGCGCAAAAAAATATCCGCTTGATTTCTTTGCGCTACATCCTGGTAAACAATATCTGCCATGCACACTTTATCAATATAAGTATCGGGATGATTGGCATCAACTAACATTGGTACAATATTGGGGCGGTCTTCAGTAAGAAATACTAAATCGCGCATCACTCGCGGTGCAGGATCTATTCCAAAAATCAGTCCGTCTTTTCCAACCATATCGGAAACAAAAGAGCAGGTATATCCATGCGAAGCTCCGAGGTAAAGAATAACGTCATTTTTTCTGATGCCGATGTTAGTACAGCCTTTTCTGATAGTAGCTGCTAATTTACTTCTAGTTGGATCAAACTCGCGGTATTCTTCATCAGCTTCTTTTACGGTTCTTTCGTCAAAGGGAGTTTTTCCCGGAACGAGTGATTTAGTGTAAATCCTGTCTCCTTTAACTTCTTGATATACTTCAAATATTTTGTGAGGGCTTAGTTTGGTCATTTGAACTTCCTCTCCAATTCTTCCCTGAATTCCCGAGCTTTAAATTCCCCTTTGAAGTAATCCAATCGGGCGCATAAGGATAATTTGTCCGCCAAACCCCGGGCTACTTTTCCTCTCACGCTGGCTTTAACTTTCTGAACCAATTGGTGCTGGTATAATACTCCATACTTTGGGCTGCGGCTTCCCGTCTTTAAATGCCGGAATAAAGCCTTCTCTGCGCCCAGCAATTGTATAGTAGATGCCGGAAGCAATGCTAACGCTTTTAATCCTCTCCCAAGCTCCATTAACTTTGCTCCAATATTAGCTCCGGCTAACTCTAACAGGTTTGGACAATACTCTTTCATCACCAATTCCAAATAGGTTTCTTGTTTCTTGCGAAGCTGATACAAATTGTTTATTTGGCTGGCTAATAATAATATTTCCTGTACATCTCTTTCTTTCAGTTCCCCACCCATGCTGTCCACTACCCTAAACTCTTTGATTAGCTCAGCTCTGGTTTTCTTCAGCACCAATTCCACAAACTTATCATGAGAAGACATCCTAAATGATAATTCCGGAAGATACAAACTGTACCATTCTCTCAATCTTTTGACTAATAAATTACATACTTTATCTAATTCTTCGATATTCCCAATTGTCTGCAGGATTAATCCATCTTTAGATACTGAAGCTCTGATTCCGGCTCTGGTGAGGGCGACATTTTGGGAATAAAAGTCTGAAAAATAGTTTTTATCTTTGAAATGTTCTAATGCCCGAGGCAGCTTGTCTTCTGGCAGCGGAATCAAGCCAGGATATTTTTTCTTCAGCTTAGCTTCGGTTTGAGCTTTAGAAAAGTAATCGTCAAGCTTGGTAAACTTAACTTCTTCGATGACGCGCAGGCTTTGGTCCATTACAATTGTGCCGATGATATGAGTAAAGTAGTATTTCATGTTTTGGTTAAACTAAATCAAACTTAACTATGCTTCTTTTTCACACTATCATAAGCTATATAAACCTTGCCTTAAAACCGGCCACTGATGGACTTACAATTACGTAATATTTTAGGATGCCGCTGTGAGTATTGCCGCAAAGACATCGATAAAACTAAATGGGATTCTGAATGGGATAAGCGGTATCATTTATCGCATCATTACAAAAGCATCAAGTGCGATAATTGTGGGAAGAAGAATTGGGTAAAGGTGGAGTTTGACGGTTCGGGGCACGATTTCTTATTCAAGCGAGATATTTCACCGATAGAGTCGCTGGTGAGAAAGGTGAAGGAAAGGTGAAAATCTTACTTAACATTCAGAATTCTCAAACATTCCTTTCTAAATTCCAAAGCTTTATCCCTAATCTCCAACGCTTTCTGTTTATCAAAGTCTTTAGATACATTGTATCTTGATTCAGATGCTGATTCCATCGCTTCATGAAAATATAAAATATACTTCTGTTCAAACAATTCAGTTGCTTCTTTGAACAAGGATTTTATTAAGAAATAATCTTCTTTAGCCTTTTCTGTAGAAGATTTTCGAATAAAGAATTTATTTTCTGTTTCTTTCTTCAGCAAATAATCGAAGTCTTTTATCAATCGATTAATATCTATTTCCATCTTTCAATCCTCGTAAGGTTAATTCCCAATATAATTCTGGATTTTTTAAGATAATGTGCTTATTTAACACTTGATTAACTAAATTAAATCCGCGGCTAAATAAAGCTTTCTGATATTGTTTAAAGGTTAAGATATTTAAGTCGTTTTTTATATTATAATTCAGTAATAGAGACTTTATTTTGGCGGAGGCAGTTTTACTGTTAGTTATTAATAATAAGTCAACATCACTGGATTTAGTTTGTTTGTTTAGAACATGTGACCCAAACAAAACCAAACAGGAATCCTGTAAGTTCAGCTTTTTAACTTCTTCATATAAATAGCCCAGCGGGGTTACTTTCTGGAAATAAGCTCGCTGATTATAGTATGCAGCAAAGCTTAAATAAGTTTTAACGTCGCTATAATCTAAATTCAAAGAAACGAAATGGGCTTTGCCTTTAATTTCTTTTATTAAGATTTTTCCGGCTATGAGCTGTTGAACGGTTTTTCTTATAGTCTTATAATCCAAATCTATCCGCTTGGACATCTGATGTAAAGAAACCTCTTGAAAGATATCTTTCTCTAGTAAAGAGATGATTCTGAGGGTGTTTTCCATATTAGGTATTTTTTCCATAACATTAGGGAAATCTTGGCTGATATTTAAGCTTTTCCCTATTTTTAGGGGATATTATTGAAAAATATCGGGATAAGTCTCTCCCATTACGTTGGTGAGAAGAAAAAAAGTTGAAATGTCGAAAGGGATATGTGCCAAAAATAGAGTTAGCTATGTCAAAATGGCGAAGTTAGGTTTTAACTAAAAACGCCAAATTAATCCAATGGTGTTAATATTGAAACTAAATTTCAACTCTTCCTTGAATCCCGGGGAGTTAAATCGGAGATGAGAACTATAATTCTCTCAATTCCAAACTGCCACCGTAATCTTTATAAATAAAGCGTACTCCTAAGAAAAAACACTTGAAAAACTCCGACCACACTTCCGGAATACGGAACTGGCTGAGCTAAGTGGCCTGAAAAGGAATTCATCACCGAGCGAAGAGCTTCTCTGATGGACACCAAGTATAGGCTGTTAAAAATAAGCTGAACTTAAGTTTGGACTTAAATTCGCTATTAGGTAAAACTACACATGGGAGATTGGCATCATCCACGACGAGGAAGCTTGCAGTTCTGGCCTAGAAAGAGGGCTACCTGTTCTATTGCTCGAATTAGATCGTGGGCTAAAGAATCCAAAGTCAAGCCACTGGGATTTATCGGATATAAAGCCGGAATGACTCATCTGCAAGTAACTGAAAATCGAGCTAAAGCGTTAACTAAAGGCGAACAAGTATTCATGCCTGCTACTATTATAGAATGTCCTCCCATTATAGTATTTGGGGCAGCGTTCTACAAAAAAGAATTATTTGGAATGAGAAAGATAGCTTCCGTTCTTGCTCCCAAGATGGACAAAGAATTAGATCGACAATTTGACCTTCCTAAGAAAACAGGCAAGACTATCGATGATATCAAAGATTTTGATGATATAAGATTATTAGTTCACTCTACTCCTAAGAATACTACTATCGGTGTAAAAAAGCCCAAGTTGATGGAATTGGCTTTAGGTGGAAATAAAGATGACAAGCTGAAATACGCCAAAGAGCAGTTAGGGAAAGAAGTAAAGATAAGTGAAGTGTTCGCTCAAGGCAATTATATTGATGTTCACGGCATAACTCAGGGAAAAGGATTTCAGGGAACGGTAAAAAGATACGGCGTACCTATCAGACAGCACAAAGCAGAGAAGACTAAGCGAGGTATTGCTACGTTAGGTTCATGGACTCCTAAGAGAATCGAGTTCTACGTAGCTGTTCCAGGAAAGATGGGTTATCATTTAAGAACTGAATATAACAAGCAGATACTAAAAGTTGGAACTGATGCAGTTGAAGTTAGTCCCGCTGGCGGATTCGGCCATTATGGCGCCTTAAGAAATCCTTATCTATTAGTCAAAGGCTCAGTTATCGGTCCTAAGAAAAGAGCCATTGTACTTACTCCAGCTACTCGATTAGATAAGAAAGCAACTAAAGATGCACCGGAAATAACTTACGTTCATAAATAATTAACCAGGATAATTAACTAAATAACAATAAATAAAAACTAAAAAAGCAAAAACAATACGAAAACAAAATAAAAACAAAATTACCATGAAACTACCATTGCTTGACGGAAACAAGAACAAAACCGGCGAACAGGAATTGCCAATTCAATTTAACGAAGAGTTCCGTCCAGATTTAATTGCGCGTGCAGTACATGCGTTGCAAAGCGCAGCCAGGCAAGCTTATGGTGCTGATCAAGAAGCAGGATTAAGACATTCTTCTAAATTAAGTAAAGAAAGAAAGAATTATCGCGGCTGTTATGGTTTTGGCATCAGCAGAGTTAACCGTAAAATCATGTCGCGCCGAGGAACCAGATTGAACTGGGTCGGAGCATTCTCTCCTCAAACTCGGGGCGGCCATCAAGCTCACCCACCTAAAGCATGGAAGCTCTGGGAGCAAAAAATAAATAACAAAGAAAACCAAAAAGCCATCCGTTCGGCGCTGGCTGCCACCGTCAATAAAGAACTAGTAGAAAAACGCGGGCATAAGATTCCTTCTGAATATCCTTTCATCATCGACAGTTCCATTGAGAAATGCACTAAGACCCAAGACTTGACCCAGCAGTTGATAGGGTTAGGATTTGAGAAAGAATTAGAACGAGCTAACGTAAGAAAAGTACGAGCCGGAGTAGGAAAAACCCGAGGAAGAAGATATCGGCAGAAAAAGAGCTTGCTTATTGTAGTGGGAAGCGTCTCTCCATTAGTAAAAGCAGCGCAGAACCTGCCGGGTATAGATGTAATAACTGTAAAAGCCTTAAATGCAGAATTACTGGCTCCCGGAGCACTAGCTGGAAGAGCTACGTTATGGACTAAAAATGCCATCGAAACCCTCGCTAAAAATCATATGTTCCAATGAACTTAACCAATCACTAAATTAAAATCAAATCGAAAACCAACCCAAAAATACCACCAAAACACCACCAAAACACACTCAACATGACCACTAAACCAATCTTTGACGCGAACACGGTTATTATCAAGCCTTTATCTACTGAGAAAGGCATGCGCGGAATGGAGTATGAGAATAAATTGATTTTTGTGGTATCAGATAGAGCAACCAAAGCTGACGTAAAGAAAGCAGTAGAAAGTTTATTCAAAGTAAAAGTTGTAAAAGTTAACATTCAAAATTCATTTACCGGACAGAAAAAAGCTTATGTCAAATTAGCTGCAGGATATGTGGCTTCAGATGTAGGCGCGGATTTGGGGATGATATAAATAATTTAAAATAATAATAACAAATGATGTCACGGATGATATAAAATGGGGGAAAAGCAAAGTCACAACAGTGGGACTGAGGAAACCGCAGTTTCCGAATGTCACACCACTGGCATGATAAAGCTGTAAGGTTTATATGGGCAAAAATTTAATTCAGCAAAGACGAGGACGGGGAACTTTAACTTTTAGATCGCCGGGACACCGCTTCCGGGGCGCAGTTAAATTATATTCCCCTCAAACTGATGGAGTAATAGATACCGGTGTAATGGCGCAAGGAAAAGTAACTGATTTAGTGCACTGCCCTGGACATTCTGCTCCGTTGATGGAAGTTTCTTATTCTACCGGTGATAAAGGATTGGCGTTTGCTCCTGAAGGCATCAAAGTGGGAGATAATATTTCAATAGGAAATAACAGCGAAGTAAATACCGCAGCAACTGACGGCAATGTGTTATGCCTGCGTGATATCCCGGAAGGAATGCCCATCCACAATATCGAAATCATCCCTGGTGACGGGGGCAAATTAGTTAGAACCGGTGGATCATTTGCTAAGATTATCGCTAAAAGTGAAACTGCGGTTAAAGTCAAGCTTCCTTCTAATAAAGAAAAAGATTTATTACCTAGTTGCCGGGCAGCTATCGGCACTATCGCCGGTTCAGGAAGATTAGAAAAGCCTTTTTTGAAAGCCGGAACCCGATTTCACAAGATGCATGCCCGAAACAAAGGCTATCCAATCGTATGCGGCATCTCTATGAATGCAGTTGACCATCCATTTGGTGGAAAATGCTCTCACATTAAAGGCAGGCCTACCCAATCTCCCCGAAGCGCTCCTCCGGGAAGAAAAGTAGGTAAGATTGCACCTAGAAGGACGGGAAGGCAGAGATAGATAGGATTAGGATAACAAAAAATAAGTAACCAAAATCAAACTTTAAAAAACAAACATCAAAAATACAAAACACACAATTGAGGTTCACCAAAAATGGCTAAAGAATCAATGTGGCATGGGAAAAGCGAAGAAGAGCTGAAGAAGCTAGACTTAAAGGAGTTCATGGAATTAGTGCCCGCTCGGCAAAGAAGAACCTTAAAACGCGGGTTTACTGATTATGAAAAAACGCTGCTAGCTAAAGTAGTTAAAGGGAAAGACAATATCCGAACTCATTGCCGGGGCATGACCATTGTGCCTCAAATGTTGGGAAAGACATTTATAGTATACGCGGGAAAAGAATGGAACATGATTAAAATCACCTCCGATATGTTGGGATGCAGCCTAGGAGAATTTTCCTATACCCGAAAACCAGTCAAGCACAGCGCAGCCGGTATCGGAGCAACCCGATCCAGTAAGGCTATCTCGGCAAGGTAATAATAAAATATAAATAAGATAAATAGAATAAATAAGATAAATGATCAAAATAAAACAAACACGACCCAATACAAAATGTCAATGAAAAGCAAACCAATCAAGCCGGAACATGTGGCTAAAGCCAGCACTAAGAATGCTCCCGTTTCAACTAAACACTGTATTGAGTTGTGCCGATGGTTAAGATACAAGAACACTTCCGAAGCCAAAAAAATGCTGGAAGAGGTTATTGCTTTAAAGCTCGCCGTTCCTTATCGAAAATTTGTCAGAGACATTGGCCATAGGGCGGGTATGTCCACCGGTAGATTCCCGCAAAAAGCCGCTAAAGAAATGCTTAAATTAGTAACCTCAATAGAAGCTAATGCTCAGGGAAAAGGACTCGATATCTCTAATTTAAAAATTATCAGGATTTTGGCTAATCGTGCCCCTACGCCTTTCACCGGGAGCAGGCACCGCCATGGAACTAAGAGGACTCATATCGAGCTCGAAGTAATGGAAAGAAGAGCCAAGCCTAAGGATGCCAAGAATAAAGATGCTAAGAATAAAGATGCTAAGAATAAAGAAGATAATAAGAAGAATAACGAAGAGAATAAAAAATGATTGAAAGAGACTTCATTGCGCAGAAAACCAAAGAGTACTATATCACTGAGTATGTAAAGAAAAGGCTAAGCAAAGTGGGAAGCATCTCCTCAATCAAATTAAAGAAAATTCCTTTGGGCGAAAAAATCATCATTTATTCCAGCAAGCCCAGCTTAATTGTAGGCTCCCGAGGATCAAACATCAGAGATTTAACTAAAGAGCTCAAAAAAGAATTTAACTTAGAGAATCCACAGATAGAAATTACTGAAGTGAGAGACCTTTATTTAGATGCTGCATTAGTAGCAGAAAAAGTAGTGAACTCATTGGAACGATTTGGTTCAGCCCGATTCAAGAGCATTGGGCACAAAGTCATGGAAAACGTAATTAAATCCGGAGCATTAGGAGTAGAGTTAGTTATCTCCGGAAAAATTCCCAGCGCCCGGGCTAAAAGCTGGAGATTTTATCAAGGCTATCTGAAGAAATGCGGAGATATTTCCATCGAAGGCGTAAAGAAAGCTCAGGCCAGCGCTTTATTAAAGACCGGAATCATCGGAGTAAAAGTAGCGATAATGCCTCCGGACTTGGAATTGCCGGACAAGATTGAATTATTATCCGAACCGCATACTGAAGTAGGAGAAATTAAAGAAGCTGGTGCGGAAGTAAAGAAAAACGAGAAGAAAGGAAAGAGAGTAAAAGCAGAGAAGAAAGAAGCGGTAGCTGATGATAAAAAAGCCGCCGGAGAAGAAAAGAAACCCCGAAAGAAAAAGGAAAGCGTGCCTAAGAAAACCTCACCAGTGGTGATTGAAGCTCCCAAAACAGCCACCGAAGCACCTCAAACGGTTATTGAAACTCCCGCTCCAGAAAACGTTACTGTAATGCCTAATCCATCATCGCCATCATCAGAACCAACTAAGGAAGACCATACCGAATGAAACTAACCAAAGAATTGAGAGGATTAGGAAAGGAAGAGCTGCGCTCTAGGAAAAACGAGCTATATACCGAAATCCTTAAGATGAGAACCCAGGCTGCCGCGGGAACTAATCCTGCCGGTGCCGGAAAATTAAAATTGGCTAAGAAAAACATCGCCCGAATAAACACGTTGGTGCATGAAAGTGAATTAAAAGCCGAAGACATCAAAGTAAAAAATAAATCTTCAAGTACAAAATCCAAACCGGAGGTCAAGAGCAAGTAAAGATGGTTGATATCTGCAACCAGTGCGGACTGCCCACAGATTTATGTGTTTGCGAGATGATTGCCCGCGAGCAGCAAAAAATAACTGTGGGCATAGAAAAGAAAAAATTCGGTAAAAAATACACGATTATCGCCGGAATCCAAAAAGAAGCGAATGTCGACGAGATTTGCCGCAAGCTGAAAAACAAGTTTGCCTGCGGCGGAACCGCAAAAACCGGCCAAATAGAGTTGCAGGGCGACCACAAAGCGCGAATGAAAGCAGCGTTAGTGGAATTGGGTTTCCCTGAAGAAACCATCGAAGTGAAGATGTTTGAAGGTAATTGAAGAGGCAAGAAATGGTCAATTCAACCCCCAGCTTTCCTCATGAGCTCATTGGGAAAGAGATAACGATTACCAGGGCAGATAATCCCAGCCTTTTCGGTATAACTGGAAAAGTCATGGATGAAACCAAGTTTACCCTTAAAGTTAAGCATGGGGAGAAGATAAAAGTGCTGCTCAAAAGAAATATCACATTCAAAATCGGTTCAGTTGGGCCGACAATCGAAGGCAGAGACATTGCCAAGAAGCCTGAAGAGAGGCTCAAGGGATAAAAGATAAAGTAAGAAAAGACGAACGAAAAAATCCAGAAAAAAAACAGAAAAAACAAAAAATGAAAACTCAAGTATTAGGTGTAAATGCACCAACCCAGACCTGTACGGACAAAAAATGCCCTTTCCACGGAGAATTAGACGTGAAGAAAGAACTATTTACGGGAGTAGTCATCAAAAAAGATATCAATCACTCCGCAACTATCGAATGGTTCGTATCACATTATGTTAAGAAGTATGAGAGATATGCATTAAAACGATCTCGATTAAGAGTGCATAATCCCGCCTGCATCAATGCTGAAGTGGGCTATGAAGTATTAGTGGCTAAAACCAGGCCTTTGAGCAAGACTAAGCATCATGTTATCTTAAAAGTATTAGGAAAGAAAGAGAAAATCACCGGAACTGAAGTTAAAGTGGATGAAGCAGCGGGAAGATACGCAGCTAAAGAAGATGAAGAAGAAGGCGGAAAGGGCGGTGTTAAATCCAAATATCAATCCAAAAAATAAACTTAATTTAAAATAAATAGACTAAAATATAAACCAAAAAATGAAAGCAGTAAAAAGCCGAATCATCCGATCTTTGCCGTTGGAGGCATATGTAATTGCCTGTGATAATTCCGGAGCAAAAGTATTGAAAATTATCGCTGTTAAAGGGCACAAAACTGTAAAAGGCAGAAATCCTGCTGCCGGCATAGGCGACTTCGTGATGTGCGCCGTAAAGAAAGGAAAGCCGGAGATGCGTAAGACCGTAGTTCCAGCTGTCGTGGTGCGGCAGAAAAAAGAATATCGAAGAGCAGATGGGATAAGGATTAAATTTGAAGATAATGCCGTGGTCGTGCTTAAAGATGACAAAGGCAATCCTAAAGGAACTATCTATAAAGGGCCCATCGCCAAAGAGGCAGCTGAAAGATGGCCAGCCGTATCTAAAGTAGCGAGTATGATTGTTTAAATAATTTAATAATAAAAAGTAAAGCGAAAGAAATAAACTAAAACAATAAAACAAAATGGTCAAATTTTCAACTGCGTGGAAAGGAAGCACCAAAGGAAGAAAACAGCGCAAGTATAGGTATAATGCCCCGCTTCACGTCAAGCAGAAATTCCTGCATGTGCATTTATCCCCTGAATTGAGAAAGAAATATGGCTTCAGGAATATCCAAGTGAGAAAGAATGATAAAGTAAAAGTAGTCCGCGGACAGTTTGCTAAGAGAGATGGAAAAGTAGAACGAGTAGATTTGAAGCGGGAAACGGTATCCCTTACCGGAATAGAATCATTGAAGAAAGATGGCACTAAAATGCTGGCGAAGTTTCATCCATCTAATTTAATGATTATCGAACTAAACTTGGATGATAAGAATCGCAAACAAAAGCTTGACTCCAAGAAAAATAAACCAGTAAACAAATAAATAAACATACCGCCAGTGAAACTACCATGAAAAATCACCTTAAAAGAATGGCAGCACCTAAATCATGGATGCTGAACCGAAAAGAGAACAAATACACTATCCGGCCTAAAGCCGGAGCTCATGCTTTGAACCAGGGGCTATCATTAGGATCAATTTTACGTGATGAATTAAAGTTGGCTTCCACTTTAGTTGAGACTAGAAAATTATTATCCAATAATGAGATTTTTGTTGATGGGAAAAGAAGAAAAGAGTATCGCTTTATCGTGGGATTGTTTGATGTATTAAAAATTCCTGCTCAAAAATTAGCGTATAGGTTTGGCATTGACGAGAAAGGCAGGCCTAATATGTATTCCATCACTGCTGCAGAAAGTGAGATGAAAATATGTAAAGTTACGGGTAAAACTGCTTTAGGCAAGAATAAGATACAGCTTAACTTACACGACGGCAAAAATATTATTTCCGCTGAAACGGTAAAAGTGGGCGACAGCGTAGTTATCAGTTTACCTTCATTAGAAATCAAGGAGGTATTGCCATTAAAACCGGGAGCGGTGGTATTCTTGACTCAGGGAAAACATAGGGGTGATATCGGCATATTCAAAGAGTTCAAAAGCGAAGAGGCCGTTTATACTAAAGATAAAGAGGAAGTCAATACTGCTAAAAAATATTTGTTTGTAGTGGGCAAAGACAAAAAGCCGGTAATAGAAATTAATACCAAAAGAGCATTAAAATAGGCTGCCCTGAACATAAAAGATCACATTTAAAAAAATAATTAAAACTTAAAAAATGACTACCACCGCAAAACCAGTCAATCCCATGAGGGAGATAAGGATAGCTAAGCTTACTTTAAACATTGGTGCAGGCAAGGATGAGGATCATCTTAAGAAAGGGCTAAAGCTGCTGCAGAAACTTACCGGGGTGGCTCCAGTTAAGACGGTTACTCAAAAAAGGATTCCCGGATGGGGCTTAAGGCCGGGCCTGGTAGTTGGATGCAAAATCACGTTAAGAAATGGGGCAGAAGAGATGCTTAAACGGCTATTAGTGGCTAAAGAAAATGTTTTGAGCAGAAGATGTTTTGATGCTCAAGGAAACTTTTCATTCGGCATTCCCGAGTATATTGACATCAAAGGCATGGATTACGACCCTGAATTAAAGATATTGGGATTAGAAGCAGCAGTTACATTGAAACGTCCAGGATTCAGAGTAAGTTCCAGAAAGCTCCGGCCAGCTAAAGTTGGCAAAACTCATGCTATCACTCCAGAAGAAGCGATAGAGTTTGTTAAGAAAAAATTTGGAGTAGAAGTAAAGTAAAAGTAAAGTACGAGGGAGCATACCAAAATGACCACCAGCGATCACAAAAAAGCGTTCACCCAGCTTAATGCTAAGCCGGTGAAGAAAGCTAAATTCATCAAGTTCAACCAGCCCAAGAAAAGAAGCTGCGGCCTTACTACAAAAAGGTGCAGAAATTGCGGCAGGCACCGCGGATTAATCAGTAAGTACAACGTTATGTTGTGCCGGCAATGTTTCCGTGAAATTGGCCCTAGTATCGGATTCAAAAAATACAGCTGAGGTAAAAAGTAGAAAATGTTCAACGACCCATTGGCAGCAGCCTTATCCAAGATAATGAACGCAGAACGAGTCGGAAAGCGCGAGGTACTTATCAAGCCCGCTTCAAAACTGCTTAAAGAAGTGTTGAACATCCTGAATGAGCACAATTACTTAGGTACATTTGAAGAGATTGATGATGAGAAAGGCGGAGTATTGAAAGTAAACATCTTAGGTAATGTTAACAAATGCGGCGCCATCAAGCCCAGATTTTCAACGAAACACAATAATTTTGAGAAATGGGAAAAGCGTTACCTGCCGGCTAAGGATTTTGGATTATTGATCGTATCCACCCCTCTGGGGATTATGGCGCACAATATCGCTAAAGAGAAGAAAACCGGAGGAAAACTGTTGGCATATTGTTATTAAACAATTTAAATAATCAGCTTTACTGACAAAACAGAATTTACCATAACATGAAAGAAGGAATCAGAAAAGAAATCGTACTGGGAGAAAAAGTAACCGCACAACTGCATCAAGGTACGTTAAAGATTAAAGGCCCTAAAGGTGAAGTTGAACGAAACTTTGCCCATCCCATCGTAGCTTTATCTATTGATAATGGGAAAGTCGTGTTAGTAGCTAAGAAATCTACCAAAACCCAGAAGATGATATTAAACACCTTTGCCTCTCACATCAAGAATATGGTTGATGGGGTGAAAGAGCCTTATGTATACAAAATGAAAGTTTGTTCAGGCCACTTTCCGATAACCGTTAGCATGTCCGGTCATGAGTTTATCATCAAAAACTTTTTTGGGGAGACGGTGCCTAGAAAAACAACTTTGCCTAAAGCTGCAGAAGTAAAAATAAATGGTGCTGATATTACTATCACCAGTTCAGATTTAGAAGCAGCAGGATTAGCTGCATCTAAAATCGAAACTGCATTTAGAATCACTAAGCGCGATATCCGAATCTTCCAAGACGGAGGGTATATTACCCAGAAGCCGGAAAGACGATAAATAAAGCAAATTAGAAATTGACACTAAATACTAAAAAATGACTAATAAACTATTAAGTTTAAGAAACCAGAACAAGAAAAGGAAGCCGCATTTTGTAGTTCACGAATCTACATCTTATCCCCGCATGAAACCCAAGTGGAAAAAGACTCGAGGAAATTCCAGCGGAGTAAGGCAAAAGTGGAGAGGCAGAAGAGCAACCGTTAATCCTGGCTATGGCTCACCCCAAGAAGTAAAAGGATTACATTCATCCGGATTAGAAAAAGTAATAGTGAATAATGCTGCAGAATTGCTGGCATTAAATCATGCTACCCAAGGCGCAGTTATTGCGTCCAGTGTGGGAAATAGAAAACGGGCAGAATTATTAAAGCTGGCGCAAGAAAAGAAGATCCGGATCCTTAATGTTAAAAATGTTCCTAAATTAGTGGAAAAGCTTTCTTCAGAGCTGGCAGTACGCAAGAAAGTTAAAAGCGAAAAGAAATCAGTTAAGGGCAAGAAAGAAGAAGAGAAAAAGAAGAAAGCTGAAGAGAAGCTCAAGAAAGAAAAAGAAGAGGCCGATAAAGCTAAAGCCGATAAGAAAGAGGGCAAAGAAAAAACCGCTGAAGAGAATAAAACTGCACAGGAAGAGCAGAAAGAAGCGATAGAAAAAGAATTAATCAAGAGGCAATAATAAAACATGCTCCACAAAAAGAAACTGGCCGCCAAGCTCCTGAAAACATCAGTGCACAAGATTAAGTTTGCACCAGATGCGTTAGAAGATATCCAAAAGGCGCTTACCCGCTCGGATATCCGGGGATTAATCGCGGTAGGTAAAGTTTGGAAGGATCCTATTAATGAACATTCCCGAGCCGGAGCCAGAAAAAATGCTGCCCAGAAAAAGAAAGGCCGAAGGACTAACCGCGGAAGCAGAAAAGGCAAGAAGTATTCGGTAGTAGATAGGAAGACCACTTGGATAAACCGGGTAAGAATCCAACGCGATTTCCTTCAGTTATTGAGAGATAAAGGCTTGATCTCTACTGAAAATTTCAGAATGATCTATCTTAAGATCAAAGGCGGCTTTTTCAGAAATAAAAGGCACCTTAAGCTGTATCTGAATGACTATAAGTTGCTGCAGCCCAAGCAGGAGAGGAAATGCCCCATAAAAAAAATACCATCATAAATCATTAAAAAAATCCGAAAAACATAAACTAAAATGACCTCCAAGAAACCAAGAACCATCTTGTACCGAAGAAGAAGAGAACAGAAGACCAATTACAAACAGCGCTTGAAAATGCTGGCATCCAGAAAACTTCGGTTAGTGGTAAGATTTACTAATCAGAGAGTTATATCCCAATTAATCCAGTTTGAAGAGAAAGGGGATAAGGTCGTAGCCGGAGCGGATTCAGCCGCATTGAAAAAATTAGGCTGGGATTACTCTGGAAAGAATTTCCCTGCAGCTTATCTTACTGGACTATTAATCGCCAAGGCGGCAGTTAAGAAAGGGTTTACTGAAGCCATATTAGATGCCGGGTTAAAATCTCCGTTGAAGAAAAGCAAGACTTATGCTTTCCTGAAAGGGGCACTGGATGGCGGATTAAACGTTCCTCATGGCGATGACATGTTCCCTGCAGAAGAAAGAATTATGGGCAAACATATCAATGAGGCAGTGGTTGATGCGTTCAAGAAGGTCAAATCAAAAATTAAGGATTAAATAAAATGGCTAAAGAAACTCCTAGAAAGAAAGAAGCTCCGGAAGAGATGGCTAAGATTATAGCTGAGCCTATCGAAGTGAAAGAGAAGTTGGAAGGGATCGAAGAAGTTCAGGCTAAAGAATCTGATTGGAAACCGGTTACTGACGTAGGCAAGAAAGTTAAGTCGGGAGAAATTTCAGATATCGAGCAATTGTTCAATCAGGGGTATA
>JACRPH010000069.1 GCA_016214025.1 Candidatus Woesearchaeota archaeon | reverse complement strand
GAACCTATCATTATATCGTTGAAACCGTGTACATCGAGAGCAAGCCCAGAAATAAAATATTGAAATATTTAGGAACGGCAGAGAATATTCTTGAGAAGTTTAAGTTTTGGGATAAAAACAATTAATTCTTACACACAGCTTTACTAATTTCAGATATAGCGAGGAATCGATTAATCACTTCATCCTTTTCCTTAGCTTTGCCAGCGCTTCATAATCCTCTTTGGTGCCGCTGCCACCCTGGCACTTTGCTTCCAGTGCCACTAATTCCTGCTTAAGGTCCTTGAATCTCTTTTCCAAATCTTTTTTGCTAATGGTCATGTTTATTCCTCCTTAATTCCTTAACTATAATACCATTTATTCTCCTGCCGCTGCTCTCGGTCTTTAACACTGCCAGGCTTATTAATTCTGGGGCGTTTTGAATTTAAGTCTCTCCTGGCACTTCGCTCCCTATTATCTTATTACTGTAATAGTTATTTGTATTGCAATAACATATAACTAATATATAAGCCTTTCGCCCATTTAATATGTATCCCTATTATAATAGCAAAGCTTATATATTACTCCTTCTTTGAGCTTAAATATGTCAGAATTTAACATTGTTTGGCGGAAGTATAATCTCAGAGATAACCCTTATTTTATTGACCCCCTAACCATTAGTAATGATAAAGTTCCTATTACTGTTTTTACAGGCCGAGATAGTGAAACAAAGAAACTGATTTCATTAATCAATTCTGGGAGTGAAAGAATACTAATCATAGGCAATGCCGGGGTAGGTAAAACTTCATTTGTCAATTATGTTAGGGCCAGAGCAAGAGAAGGCAGGTTTTTCTCTCCTTCTTCTGAAATTGAATTAAATTATGTAATGGCGGGACAGGAATTTTTAGTATCAACTTTAAGTTCCCTTTATAGAGAAATTAAACTTCAAAATTTACTTTTGTCTGAAGAAACCATGTTAGAGTTAGAACAAATTTATTCTTTAACCAGATTTTTGGATAAAAAAAATAGTGAATTACAATCCTTAAATTTTGGAAGATTAAAAGAATTATTTAAAAGAACAGTAAAAGAAATAGTCCATCCTCGGCACAAAGGAATAATTATTCACTACGACAATATTGATAACATTGAAGAAACTGAAGAAATACCTAAAATGTTTGGTGAAATAAGAGATGTTCTTTTAACCGATAATGTTACTTTTATTTTTGTGGGAAATACTTTTTTACCAGATGATATTGGCTACCAACAAAGAGTTAGGCAGATTTTTTATTTTCCCCCAATTGAAATTACAGAGTTAGGATTCCAAGAAATTAAAGAAATATTGAATAGAAGAATAGAACATTTATCAATAAGTGAAAACCCTGAAATTCCTCACACCGAAGAAGCACTGAAAATCTTATTTGAGCTTTATTCTGGAAATATTAGGCATATTTTAAGGAGTTTGTCGGCTTGTGTTTTGTATTTAGCCCCCTCAAATAACCCTACAAAGATAGATGAATATTTACTTAAAGAGATTTTAGTTAAAAAAGTAAAAGAAGATTATTTAAATGGCTTGACCGCAGCAGAGAAGGACGTTTTAGTTAAAATGCTTAAATATGGGGGAGAGATAACCCCCACGGAATTATCAAAAATAACCCACAAAGCCGTGCAAAATATTTCTTCTTTTTATTTAGCAAGGTTAAAAAGAAAGACCGCAGTTGAGGCAGTTAGAAAAGAAGGCAGGAACATCTATTATTCTGTTCGGCCAGAGATTAAATGGTGGTTGTTAGAAACCGAGCATAAAGAAAAAAGAGAAAATAAAGTAACAGAAATAATTGATAAGAAATTAACCGGTTTTATGGCTTAATTATCTTTAAATCTAACTATGAATCTAACTATGAATCTAACCATAATACCACTTATTCTCCTGACGCTGTTCTCTGTCTTTAACACTGCCTAGTTTATTGATTCTGGGACGCTTTGAATTTAAATCTCGGCGAAGGGTAATCCCGACTTCCTGCAAGAACAGATTCATTCCGGTTTCCATCGCAAACGGCCCTTTTAACTTTCCCTCTCGGGCCGGAGTTCCACTAAACACCATTAACCTATCGGACAAATAATCCAAAAACATCAAGTCATGATCTACCACCAAAATGGTAATTCCTCTTTCTTCTGCCAAAGCGCTGATAACTTTAGAAATCAATAATCTTTGTTCTACATCTAGATAAGCCGAAGGCTCGTCCAGCAAAAACAGCTCCGCATCCTGCGATAAGCATTTGACGATAGACACTCGCTGTAATTCCCCCCCAGATAATTCGCACAATTTCTTGGTGAATAATTTTTCCACTTCCAACGGCCTGATTAAAGGAATACTAAACTTATTTATAGCATCCTGCAAAAACACCATCACCATCAGCTCGGAACTGGTTTCCAGATACTGCGGCTTGTATGAAACTTTAACTTTAGGCTCAATTCCACCGGAATCCGGCTCTAATACTCCGGCTAACATCTTCACAAAAGAAGTTTTTCCGATGCCGTTCTCTCCCAGAATTCCCACTATTTCTCCCCGATTCAAAGAGCTTTCTGCTACTTCAAATTTGAACTGGCCCAACTTCTTTTTTAATGCCGTCCAGGAGATTAACGGCCTGGAAACTCCGCCGGCAGATTTGGCAGACTTATCAAACTTAATGGGGTGGCCACGGAAACGGGTATTTTCTTCCCGGAGATAACCCTCTAAGAACGAATTAATGCCCTCTCGAGTAGATTTTAATCCGGAAACTACTCCATACGCGCCTTCCTGCCCGTACATGATGTTGACTAAATCGGTCATGTAATCCAAGATAATTAAATCGTGCTCAATAGCCATTACTGCAGTATGCTTATCAGCTAAGGAACGGATAAATTGCGATATCTTGATTCTTTGCTTGATATCTAAATAAGAAGTCGGCTCATCAAACAGAAACAGATTAGCTTTCTTCAATACGGTAGCAGCAATCGCTACTCGCTGTAATTCTCCGCCGGAAACATTGGCTACGGGAGTGTCCATAAAATTAGTTAACCCCAACTGCTGAACAATTTCCAATAACCTATTTTCTTGAGCCACTTTCTGTAATAATTCTTTTACCGTTCCGGAGAACTGCTTGGGTATCAAGTCTACCTGCTGAGGCTTGTAGGATAAAGTAATTTCATCTTTATGAAGCTTTTCCAGAAATCCCTGCATTTCAGTTCCTTTAAAGTGATTGATTATCTCTTTAAAATCAGAGGGAGTTTTCCAGTCGCCTAGATTAGGCTGGATTTGCTTGGCCAGAACTTTTAATGCGGTAGATTTACCAATACCATTTTTTCCCAGAATTCCCGTAACTTGCCCGAATAAAGGGCTGGGTAAAGAAAATAATTCAAACATATTCTCACCGTAACGATGGATGGGAGCTTGGTTTAGAGCTTCAGGCAAGTTAATGATTTCAATGGCGTTAAGAGGGCAGCGGTGAGAACATATTTTACACCCGGTGCATAACTTTTCATCAATAATAATCTTTGTTGAGTATCAATATCATAGCAGATGGTGTCTTCTGCATCTACAAACTCTTTACTTCGGATTAAGGGATAGAGTTTTCCTTCTAAATCAATCTGTTCTGTATTTTCTTGGATATAACGATTGATGGGATCTTGCTCAAATCCAATACGGAGCGGATATTCTTCTATGCTAATGAAGTGTCCTCCTTTTTCCAGATGTCGGTGAATATCTTTCACCATCTTTTCAACAACGTCTTTTCCTTTATTCAACCAATGGAAGCAGTAAGAAATTATAACTGTATTTGGCTTGCCCCCTTTTTCAACAATTTGGTCTAGTTGAGTGATATCCTCCTGATAAAAATTAATTATTGGCCTTTTAAATAAACCATAAATCTCTAATCGAGTCGGACTTGCTCGGTGAAAACGGATTTGTTGGGGTTCTTCGCACCATATACGCCGATTACCAAGATATAACAACATTGCATTCGTTAGCATAAAAGATTCCAGTCAGTACATGCTGTGCCACACCCCAAGTCAAAAATGGTGCCTTTTAAGTAATCTTTGGGTATATTTTCTAAAATTCTTCCCATCACTTCAAAATGCTTTATCATATGGGAGATATAAGACATTTCAAATTGGAGTTTCCTTTCATCAATATTCAAATTGGATTTTCTTTCTGTTTCTTCTAAGTTTATTCCTTCACTTTTCTTCAGCGCTTCAAAAGCTACCAACATTTCAGTTATGTCCTTCATTTTTTAAATGGAGAATAAGCTTCCTAATAAGCTTTACTATTCTCGGGTAGATAAGCAAAGATTAAAATAGGCTTTTTATTTCACATCCTCCATCACGAAGAAAGTTTCGGTCTGCCCAATTCCGGGTATTTTTCTAAGTTTTCCTAAAATTAAAGAGTTAAGCTCATCCATATCTTTAATACAGACTTTCAGTAGAATATCAAACCTTCCACTGATGTATTTTATTTCCTCAACATTAGGCAGAGATAATAGTTGGTGCCTCAATTCACCTCGGGTGGACTCTTTATCCCACACCGAAATGTCATAATGTATCACAATGTAAGCAGTAAGCAGTTTTCCTAACCGTTTTTCATCAACATTAATGGTGTATTTTCGAATTATTTTCTCTCGTTCTAATTTCTTAATACGATTGAAAACCGTAGTGATAGGAATCCCCGTTTTCTTGGAGAGCTTGGAAGTGCTTAATTTGGAATTATCTTTCAAGACATCGAGGATTTTCAGGTCGGTTTCGTCTAGTTTTAGCATAATAATGGAATAAACATTCCAACTTTTTAAGATTTTCGGTGATATTTGAAATAGTTGTTCCAAAGGAGACAACATAGCTTTATATTATACCTTAACCTGGAGGAAAATAGGATGATTGACGAAAAAGACCAGCAAATTTTGGACATTCTTACCGAAAACAGCCGGCTTTCCTGCAGGGAGATTTCCCGAAAAGCCAATATTCCGGTAATGACGGTTTTAAACCGGCTGAAGCGGCTGGAAGAAGAGAAAGTTATCTTGAGATATACTACATTTCTGAATCTGCAAAAAGTAGGGTACAACTTAATTTGCTACCTTCTCTTAATCATGGATTATAACTTGCTAAACCAGCTTAAGAAACGCCAACATGAAGTGATTGAAGAGATTATCAAACATCCGGCGGTTCTCACCGCGGCTTTAGTAACTGGCCCTTCCAGAGATGCGCTCATCAAAATCAAAGCCAAAGATATTTCCGATTTAAACCATATTTTAGATACTCTCATGAAGGTTCAGGGAGTAAAGAGAACTGATACCATGAATATACTCTATGAAGCTAGGAAAGAGACTAAACTACCCATTCGTGGAAAGAAGAGAAATGGGACGATTGTCCAGAATGAAGATGATGATTCGGGTTGAATTGGGACAGAAGTATCATCGAAATTAGGGAATTCATATTAGGGAGTGAGTCTTAATAGAAATAATAAATGGGGGGTGGGGAAGAATGAAAAAAATAATATTGTTTTTAGCAGTATTAAGTTTAGTTTTGATTAGTGCACAGGGTGTTTGGGCTGCATCTGCATACGTCGATGAAGTGCTGGTTTCAACTAAAGATTGCACTTCTCCCCCTGCTTCCACTTATCTTAACTCCTGCAGCTCAACAACTTCTTTTAATGCTGGCCAACAGGTATGGCATTGTATCAAGATGATAACAAATGTTGGCGGCGGAGCTGTCACTGGCAACTTCTACATTGATGGACAACTGAAAAAGTATAATTCCGTTGCTGCAAAACCCGCCCCCCAACAATACCAAGTAAGATGCGATTATTACAACACATATACCAATGATGATGCTGGCTCTCACACCTTCAAGGGCGAAGTTACTCCCTGCGGAGGAGGTTCCTGCAATAAGCAGGTGAGCTTTACTGTAAATAAACTGCCTGAAGCAAAATTATCAATTTACGATTATCTTCTAAAAAATAAAGATGGTACCAAAGCAACCACTTTCAATGTAAATGAAAACATAAAGCCGTGTGTTATTGTGCAAAATTCTGGAAACGCTGATGGAAACTTCAACGCAAAGTTTACCGTTGGTCCAACTACACCACAGTCTTTACCTACATCAGAAAAAGCAGGGCAGATAACAGAACATTGCGGAAGCCCAGTTACAATCAGCTCTAAAGGAACGTATGAATACAAAGTTGAAATCTCCCCTTATTGTTCTACAAATTGTATAAAAACTTTAAGCTTCACAGTCAACGAGGTGTGTATACCCAACATTTGGTACAAAGACAATGATGGTGATGGATATGGTGTTGACACTTCAACTAAATCTGACTGCAACAAACCTGCCGGATATAGTGACAAAAGCGGAGACTGCAATGATAATGACGCAAGTGCTTATCAAACCAAACCATGCAGTTATAATGGAAATTCCTGCGGAAGTTATTCCTTGTGTGTATCGCAATGTCAGACACCACCATCA
Source organism: Candidatus Woesearchaeota archaeon (assembly GCA_016214025.1). Lineage (GTDB taxonomy): Archaea > Nanobdellota > Nanobdellia > Woesearchaeales > GW2011-AR9 > JACRPH01. The sequence goes on along the minus strand of JACRPH010000069.1, from coordinate 13,260 downwards.
GAAATTCTTTGCGATGGCGTAAATAATGATTGTAATTCCAATACCCCTGATGATGCTTGTAGCACTGGGAAAACCTGCGATTACAACTTAAAGCAATGTGTAACTGTCAACAATTGCGTGGACAAAGACGGAGATAGCTATGGAACTGGTTGTGCTACCGGTCCGGACTGCGATGACACTAAAAAGGAAGTTCATTCTACCCAATCCTGCACTAATTACAACACCTGTGGAACAGAGCAGCTCTGTGTAGCCCAATGTTCAGTGAAGCCACAGGAAGTACTTTGCGACGGAAAAGACAACGACTGCGATGCTAATACCAAAGACGATAATTGCGGAGCCGGAAAGACTTGTGATTTTGGAACGAAGCAGTGTGTAAATACGATTTGCGTAGCAGGAACACAGAACTGTGATGGGAGCTGGATAAATGGCTGTGAAATTAACATAAATAGCGATGCGAATAATTGCGGAGGATGCGGAGCAAGCTTCAAGTGCCAAGATGGGCAGACATGTACCTCCGGAACCTGCACTTGGAACACCCACTTCTTAATTTATAATGCCCCTACAGAAGAAATAAAGAATAACGCTTTAGAATACTTAGAGCAGGCATATGCTTCTTTAACCACGCCTTTCGACAAGAGTAAACTGTGGGATCAGCCGATAGAAGTAGATTTTATCCAGAAAGATACAGCACTCGACCAATATTCTTGGTTTTCTGGAACAATAGGGCAGACTAAATCTGATTCTATCCAAGTATTTTATCCTTCTGATTGGAGCAGCAAAAAATCACAAGACTCAACGAAGTTTTACAAAGATTTGAAGATTGTGTCTGCTCATGAGTTCACACATCTACTTGTCCAACAACTTTCTGGGCCATATATGTCTGAAGGTTTAGCTGACTGGGGAGTTTATGCTGTGTTCGGCATTGATTCAATTTATTACTCAAAGATTTACGAAGCGATGATTTGTGATAAAGATGTCACCCAGTTGGCATTAGGAGAGTATCCGACTACGGATATCAAAGTAAAAAATGCCCAAAGATCAATGGAAAAAGATTTGTATGCTGGCTTGTTAGAAAGCAAACCAGAATACCTGAAGCAATTCATTGATTATTACAACAGTTGCGGAAGTAAAAGCTGTGCATTAGAACAGCTTCATACACAGAAAACTGGGCAGAAAAAGGCGATTCAAGAAATAGTAGCTGAAAAATGGCCTTGTCCAAATCTGTTAGTTATTTCAAAAGCATCATACAATAAACTTTATGCAGGTATAAAAAAAGCCAATAAAGTTTCTTTACTGCTTCCAAAATCAGATGATGAGTCTGCATCACAGCAGTATCTCCAAACACAAAATGATTGGATAATTAATTCTATTGATACGGTTGGATTATATGCTGAAAATCTTATGAATGTAGAGACAGTTAAAGATATTGAAGAAGTTGAAGAAATTGTTGCAGACATATACAAAGTGAAGCCTAGTCCATCTGAAAAAGTATTACTGGGTGTAGAAAAGAGTATGATTGACAAGGTTGATGACATTCCATCCAGTACTTGGAAAACCGTCTCAAACATAGCTCAAGTAGCGGGCATTGTAGTTTACTATCAACAAAAAATAAGTGAATGTGGAGAGCCAGTAACTGCTATTACATATACTGTTCTGGAAACTAGCAAAGGGATAATTGCTGCACCTTTAAATGGAATTTCTTTGTTAGTTTGGGGCCCTTCCGAAATAGTTTTAACTTCCCCTTGCCCAGATACCAATTTGGCTTGTCCAGTACTTAAGCAAGCTAATGAGTACGCAGAATTTTATTTAGATCTCACTGAAAATGTATTTGGAAAATGTTTTGAATTTCCGGGCCAAGCGTGTTACCCCGCGCCGTATAGTAAGATATGCTATAGCCCGGAAACTCAAGACCCATTAGATGTAAAAATCAAACCAATAAATAATGGAAATAGCATCTCTCTCAATGTAGATGTCACAAATAAAGCTGTTTGGGAAGAGCTGCTAATGTGCACTATTATCCCCCAGATACCGGGAGTAATGCTTTGTAACACGCCAATTGGAAAATGGAGTGGATTTGTGTATGTAGGATTCGAGGTGTTGGATAAAAGTGGTAGTGAAATTCAAACCGCAACACCACAGTTGATTGACTTGAGTAAAATTAATTTGTTTCTAACACTCGATACACAAAAAACTGAAACTCTTTATTTTGGCGAATTTATACCTAAAGAAAATGAACAATACACACTCAAAGCAAAAATAATGCTCTGCGACTATGGGGATTTAGAGGATTACAATGGGTGCATACCATTAAAAGAAGTTACTTTGCCGTTTATGATTGAAGATAAACCCCCCATCATCAACAGCGTAACCTGTAGCTACTTAAATACCTTAGGAGTACCTTTACTCTGCCCTAAAGATATTAATGTTTATGCCGGAGACCAGCTGAAGATGACCATAACTACCCATGATTTAGATGATAATAGTCTGGAAGTAAATTACGGAGGAGATTACCCTGCGGGGAGCACTAAATCCTGTAAGGATATTGACACCAATCCTTATGGAAAAGAGTGCACCATCACTTTCCAGTTTAAGCAGGAAGATACTGGTAAGCCGGGTTATCAGGTGAATCTTGCTGTATCTGATGGAACAGAACAGACCATAGAATCTTTCAAATTTAACGTGCTGGACAACTCTCCCAAGCTAACCTATCCTGCAGAAGGCGACACCACCAATACCCAGAATCCCATATTTAAGTGGGGAGGAATTGCTTCTGCCCAGCCGGTGAGCTACAAAATCAATCTATACACCGATCCAAGCCAATCACCAAAATATATCGTTCCTTTTTCCGACCCCAATCCAGCCAGTCCCAACAAAGAGCATAAGCTCACCGAACAAACTTTGGAAAAGCACAAATATTATTGGTGGGAAGCGGTGGGAATAAATAATTATGGCATAGAGTTAAAATCTCCCAACAAAAACAAATTTTGGGTAGATTGTGCTGCGAATCTTGATTGCGGAGCACCTTACAGCAAGTTAAGTTGTGGAAGTGACGGAGTTTATGAAGAGATAATCACTCCAACATGTGATGGGTCAGGAACAACCAGTTCTCAGTGTATCTTTGAATCTAAAAAAGTGCAAAAGCAATCGTGTCTCTTCGGCTGCTCCAGCAATACCTGCATTACTCCGGCCCAAGATGATGATTCGGATAAAGACGGAGTGTTAACCATAATGGACAATTGCCCTCTTACATCAAATGCTTTCCAGGAAGACATGGATAAAGACGGCTTGGGTGATGCCTGCGATTCTGATAAAGATGGAGATGGAGCAGATAACCAGAAAGACTGCGCCCCTTTAGATAAAAAGCTCTTCCCAGGAAACATAGAATCATGCAATGGCATCGATGACAACTGCGATGGAAAAGCGGATGGGATTACTGAAAGCTGTTCTTCTGCTTGTGGAACCGGAACAAAAACCTGTACTCTCGGCCAATGGAGTGGGTGTTCTGCATCGCTTCCACAGCCAGAAACCTGCGACAATAAAGATAACGACTGTGACGGGCAAGTTGATGAAGGAGTGAAGAATGCCTGTGGAACCTGCGGAGCTGTTCCGGAGGAAATTTGCGATAGTAAAGATAATGACTGCGATGGAATAGCTGATAATGGCTTTAACTTGCAAAGCGATTCACAAAACTGCGGCAGCTGCGGGAATAAGTGTGCTGGCGGACAAACTTGTAGCGGGGGGAAATGTGTCCAAAAGGAAATTCCGAACTTACCCAACTTAAAAATAAACTCATTGAAATTAACTAAAGTTAAGCTGCTCAGCAAAACGCAGTGCCAAGCTTATTTCGAAATTAAAGCAGCCAACAATGGAACGGCCAAGTCCGGTTCTATTCCCTGGCAGGTTACTGACCAGAATAACAAAATCCTGAAAACCGTGCTTTATCCAAATGAGATCCTCCCCGGACAGATTAAAACAACTTTTTTTAGCTTCCAGTTTAGTGGAGAAGCCCAGCCAACCTTTACTTTGGACTACCAAAACCAAATAGTTGAATCGAATGAAAAAGACAATAGCCAAACTTACCCAACTAAGTTAAGCTGCCCGCCGCCACAGAAGTCGCAGTATGTGCTGAAGAAGAAATAAAATGTTAATTGGTTAATAATCATGAACATGAAAAAACTAAGTCTTTATGCCTTTTTGGGAGGGGTATTAAGTTTAAATGGATGTCCAGGAGCCATAACTGTAAATCCTCCGGGTGGGCTATACTCAGATGCTACTGGTGCTAGCCCAGACACTGAAAATGGCGAAGAAACAAACAAAAAAAGAGGGCTAGCGGCAGATGTTTTAATTCCATCAGGAGATACTGGTTGGCCAATTATACCTCCTAGCTGTTATCCTGCTTGTGCTCCTTCAGAGGTAAATCCTACTGAGACCTACGCCGGACAATCAGAAACTTTTACAAGTAATTCAGATATTTATATTAGTCAACCAGACACTCTTATTACTTCACCTGATGTTTTTAAGACTAAAGACGCGTATCCTTCCACAGAAATTGTCATACCAAAAGATACCGGCCTATCCAAAGATACTTATTCTGACAGCGATTTCTCTTCTGCAGATACTTTTTCTCCACAACTCCCGGAAACTTATGGCGAAGAGACAGACCAAGAAATTTATTATGGTGAGGAAACTAACCAGGATAGTTATCTTTCTCAAGAAGCTGAGAGTGATGCGGAGGATAAAGATTCTGAAGGTGCAGTTAATTACCCCGATTCACTGGATGATTTGGTACAGAGTGAAGATGAATGTTACACCATAGCCAAAGAAGAGTTTTCATCTTACTCTTTAGAAAGTGCAGAAAGTCCCGGAGGACTGGAACTTTATCTAATAGTTAAATATTCTAGTGAGGAAGATTGCCTGGCTTTTTTTGATGAGGATAATAACGCTTATCCAGATATCTGCACTTACCTCTATGCTTATTTTTTTTCGGACCAACCTTTTGGCTATTTCCATTGTTATGGCAATGAAGAGACGGGAGTAGGAAAAAATATTCCCGATTATTGTTATTATGAAATAAAATTGCCAGCAACACCGAAAGAGATAAAAAATACGGCTGCTGACGTGGTTGAATGCATCTACAACGGTTTGGGTTGGAACTAGAATGTAAGAAAGACCTAAAGAACGAAAATGCCACTAACCCAAAAGGAATAGGAAGAAGATTCCAAAGATAACATTTAAAATGTAGCTGCCTTTTCTGGATTTACATGCCCAAATGCACCATCTGCAGCAACAAGATTGAAGAATTATTCCTGGAGAAGCTAAACGGGACTATCGTTAAGAAGCCAAACTCAAACAAGCATTATCCCGTATGCTTTGACTGCCAGAAGAAGTTTAGGACGAAAGAAGAGCTGCTAAGTAAGATAAGTTGAAAGTCGATTTAAAGATTATCTACCAATAGCTTTTTAAAATTCTCCCCAAAATCATCCTCCAGCGCCCTTGTAGCTTAACGGCGGAGCGACTGCTTCGTATACGATTACGTTGAAAGAGCAGTAGGTTGAGGGTTCAAATCCCTCCAAGGGCTTAATGAGCTTTTCCATGGATTCCACCTCTAAAACAAAAGAATTAGTTCAGAAAGCAGAACAAGTTTACCGCGATAATTTTACGAATGAATGCTGGTACGGCCGCTGCATCTTCCTTAGCTGGTACTGCGACTTGGGAACGTGCAAGTTCTGTTTTCGCTCCACTCAGAAACATAAGATTAAATTTGCTCCAGATGCCCAGAGAACACTCAGCTCGGTGCTAGTAGAAGCATTGTTGTGTAAAAAGCTGGGATGGAGAATTGAATTTCTCACCGGAGGATACCGGATATTTCCAATTGAAACTTTGGTAGAAATAACCCGGTTGGTAAGTAAAGTATATGGTGAAAAAATATGGTTAAATCTCGGAGTGATTAGTTTAGGCGATTTAAAACGGTTTAAGCCGTATGTTAAAGGGATTGTAAGCTCTATTGAAACCATAAATCCTAAATTGCACCAGCAAGTATGCCCCGATAAGCCCATCGAGCCATATGAAAAAATGTTTGAGTATGCTGCCGGATTCAAGAAAAGTATGACTATTGTAATTGGATTGGGAGAAAAGAAAAGTGATTTCAAATTACTCGCAGAGTTCATAACCAAACACAAACTTGACCGGATTACTTTTTACGCTTTAAAGCCGGTAAAAGGAACCCTGTTTGAAAAATCCGATGGCCCAACAACTGAAGATTACCAGTGGTGGATTGCTACTACCCGGATAAATTTTCCCAAATTAGAGCTCATTGCCGGGACTACCGCTAGAAGATACGAAGAAGTGGGATCACTGTTAAAAGCAGGAGCAAACGCTTTTACCAAGTTCCCCGCCACTAAATTGTTTGGCACCAGAGCTGCACATAAGATTGAACAAGATATCGTGATAGTAAGAAGAAAGCTGCGGGGGAGCATAACTTCATTGCCTAAGGTTAATTGGAATAAAGAAATTGAAAATCTGGGCTTAGGCCAACAGTTAAAGTTAGATGTTAAAGAAAAAATGGAGCTGTATTTAGCTCGAATGAGAAAAAATATTGATGAATATGAAATAAATCCCACTAAAAATATAAAGTGCAATGATGACGAATAAAAATTGATTTGTATACGAAACTCCAGCAATATTTAAAAATAGAGAAGCATCTTTAGAATTACAAATGGCAGAACCTGAAGATAAAATAAAGCTGGAGAAAGCAACTGAGCATCACTCTGAAGAAGATTCCACTCCGGTTACTGATACTAAAACAATTTTAATTGCCGTAGGGATTATTATCGGAATATTCGCTTTTTCTATCGTTGGGTTCAAATTGTATGAAAAGTACTTTAGCGAGACGCAAGTGGTTAATGTGGATGACTTACATAAAGAAAACCTGCAAGGGGAGCTGAATGAGAAAGAAGGATATATGTACAACGGCTACAGCTTTGTCTATGTAGATGGATTGTGGTGGACCGAAGTTAATAGGTTTGGCACGCTGTTGAAGATTCCGCTGCATTTTGGGGCGAAAGAGGTGGAAAGTATTCCCGTTACCGGAACATTAGATTCAGCTTTTAATAACGGAGAATTGGTGTACATTGCTATAAATCCGGAAACTGCCAATAAGTATTATACTTTAGCTTTATCTGAATTAAACTTCAACATCATCAAAGGCATTGATAGAAGCATTGAAGCGGCTTGTACCGAGAATAATTCTATTTGCGATAATCGCACTATTGTAAGTTGTGAGAATACCCAAGGAAATCCGGTGGTTGAACTGGCATTAACCAATTATACTGATTCTGCTAATTCTGGAAAGATTGAGTTCAAAGGCAGCTGTATTCGGATTTCCGGCCAGGATTATGAATTGGTCAAAGCAGTAGATAAAGTTCTGCTGAGATGGTACGGGATTATGAAGTAGAAGTTGTTTCTAATTTATAATTATCCCCCAAACCCCAGCACTTCCATTTACCCCAAAGAAGAAAACATAAATAAAATTACAATAAGCTAGGAAGTATGTTTAGAGTTTTCCAATTGCAGTGATCAATTTAATATGCCCTTTTACTAAGTTTTTAAACCAATTAATTTCTTCAGCTACAATTTCACACTTAATTTTGTCGCTTAAATTCTTTAATTTTTCCATGTTGTATCCACTCTTTAAGTTCTTCATCAGAATAAAATCTCTCTCTTACCCCCAATAACACTATAGCGCAAGAAGGATCGTCTTTTATTCCAAACTTAAAACCGTTTCTCACTACGAAATCTTTTGCAGTAATAAAAGCAGTCCTTCTGTTGCCACTTGCGAAAGGATGTTTTTGTGTTATCCCTTTAAGTAGAATCAAGCTTTTATCATAAATATCTCCCTCGTCTTTAACACATTCTTCTACTACTTCTTTAATTTTTGAATAGCTAAGCACTTTGGCCTGATCAGATTTTTTTACTTTAATTAGTTCTAAGATTAAAATATTGTATTCTATGATTCTATCGGGGGAAGGGTAAGTTATTTCTTTCATAGAAGGGGTTAAATCGGGTTTAAATTTAAAGTTTTGCTTTATTTTAAAAGATTATGGGGGATATAAGAATTTTTAAGAGATGTTTTTTACCTTCTCAACCCCAGCACATCCATCTGCCCCGAAGAATTAACTGTAACCATTCTAAAACCCAACCCTAATTCCAGCACTGCTTCCAACATTGCCATGTGTTCTTTTCCACTACCAGAAACCAGATTCAACGCTACTTCAAAATCAGATATTTTTCCATCTAGATTCTTCTTAATGTCATCAACTAATTCCACCATGCTTTTATTATCCGCATCAACTACAATTAGTTCCGTATTCTCCGGCCGATTTCTAAAATTCTCTGCTCCAAACGCGTTAGTAATCAGAAAAACTTTACTCCAGTTGCCTACTTGAACCAGGCGATTTACTTCGGCCCAGGTTCCTTTTCCAGTGGATAAGCAGGCGATTAATGTTGGCATAGAGTCACCACAATTAACTGTTACAGTATTTGTTTAGCATCTTCAAAATCTTCGTCATAAATATCGCTGGAGCCGCATCTCCGTAGGAGCCATCCCTCTGCGGCTCTTGCAGTCGATAGGGATTGGATTTTGACTTTATGATGCTAAACAAATACCTTTTATTTAAAATCTTTTTGTCCAGCTATTCTCTGAAACAGTTCCAACGCTCCGTAAAAGTCTTTAAAACTGTAATCTACGTAGGAATGCAAATCGTGGTTTTTCAAGCTTATTCCTATGCGCAGCCCCACTCTGCTCCATGCTCCGCGGTCATTATCGTGGTCACCAAAATAAGCCGCCTGTTTAAAATCAACTTTGTTCAGAGCCAGATATCTCTTTACTATCTCCCCTTTTCCCCACAAAGGCACATGCTGTTCTCCTGTACCCGTAAACTTGCCTTCAGATACATGAAGAATGTTAGCTACCACAAAATCCAAGCTGACATCTTTGTTTATACAATTAGCCACAAGATCAACTCCACTGCTGACTAGGCCTATTTTAACTCCTTCACTTTTAACATACCCGCAGAACTCCCTAAAACCGGGGGTGTAAGGTGGAGGTAAAACCCTATCAAGTATAGGTTGAACTTCAACTCCGTTCAGCAAATTGCAATTCCCCTCAAACCATTCTTGATATAAATCGTGTTTGGGAAAATAATAATCTCTTCTCCTAATCCATTCTTCTTCCTTCCCTGCAGCAATGCCTACGGCATCCCAGCTGGACTGGAACGAGCTGTTGGCATATTGAACTGCCGTTCCGTCCATATCAAAGATGCACAATTTTACATAATCAGATAAAGCCATATCGGCACAAGCAACAGCCTGCTTTATATTGATTTCTAACATAGAATACTACAAATTAACCTGTACCATTAAGGGTCTGATTTAAAGCTCCGTGAGGGGGTATTTTGAAATTAACCAAATATTAGCCCTTATTTCTGGTGGAACTTAAAATTGGTTTTCCACCAGTCTATAGCGAACGTAGTGAGCGGTGACTGGTGGTGGTCGCGAGCATTTGACGGAGGGTTTGTTGTTTATGGGCGATGCTGGGGATTTTGGAAAGGGCAAAAAGCAAAAAGAACTTTGAGGAGGCCGTTTTAGGGTATTATTTAAAGATGATTAAATATTACCCTAAAACTGTCCACAGAAGAATTGATTTCACTTATTGAACTCGATTTCGGTTGAGGAACACTTGTGTTTGAGACTTCGGCTGTGGACAATAAAATTCTTTTTCCTGCTTTTACAGCTGAATATTAATCCAAAAAAGATGGATATCCACGCTTGACACACCTAAAGTTTTATATAAAGTTAATAATTTATTCGTTTTCTTACGCCGACGTCGCATAACCCGGCAGCGGGAAAGCTCGGCTTTCCGGGCTCCCCGCGGGGGAATATTGCGTCAGTCTTGAATCAGCTTGCAATGGTTGTAACAAGCGAACTGATCCCTCTGGGATTCCCAGTTCAAAAGCAAAGATAGCTTGAAAATCTGGGCGTCGGCGCTTATTACAATTAACAGAGGCAAAAATACTATGTTCCTTACCAACATCTTATCGTTCATAGGGCTTCTCGCTACTAAGCTCATCTCCGCTTTAGGCTACTTTGGAGTATTCTTCTTGATGATGACCGAAAGCATGGTATTTCCCACTCCTTCCGAATTAGTCATGCCTTTTGCCGGCTTTCTGGCAGCGCAGGGAAGATTCAGCTTTGAGTTAGTAATCTTATTCAGCTCTTTAGGCAGTATAGTAGGCTCACTAATTTCGTATTATATTGGATATTACGGCGGAAATAGATTAATCCTGAAATATGGCAAATATCTTCTACTGGATGAATATGACCTAAAGAAAACCGAAGCTTGGTTTGCCCGAAGAGGAGAACGAACAGTTTTGCTCAGCCGTTTCATCCCTGTAGTTCGCCATCTGATTTCAATTCCTGCGGGTATCGGAAAGATGGACCTCAAGAAATTTTGTATTTACACTTTAATCGGAGCTACTATATGGAATACTTTTCTGGCTTATCTCGGCTACCTCTTGGGAGAAAATTGGACTGAAGTAAGACATTATTCAGAATATATTTCCATTCCGGTTGGGGTATTAATTCTGATTGCGGGAGGGTATGCTATTTATAGGCATGTGAAGCATAAGAAACAAAGTCAAATTAAGTAAAAAGATTATTTCTTTCTTCTACGCAACCTAACTTTACCTAACCTCTCTTTAACCGTTTTCCCAATCTTAGCCGTTCCGGCTCGTGCTCGTTCATGAATCTTCTTAGTCGCATCATAAGCAGTAAGAGTCATCTTTTTGGTTCGAGCTCTAGTATCACTGGCAAATTTCTTAGTCTTATCACGGGCATTTACCGCAAACTTCTTAGTCCTATCCCGTGCATGTACCGCAACCTTTCTGGTGCCTTCTTTCAGCGATTTGTGATAGAAGCGATAGCTGACATAACGTTTTATCTTATCTGCATATTCTTTTCCTGCCCACCACACTCCCCAGATTAAAACTGGCCAAGTTAGGAAGTAAACCACCAGCAACGTCCACCATAGGACAGGATGATGCAAATATAATAACAACATTACTTTTATTACTCCCCCTGCAATTAAGCTAACTATTATCAGCACCATTCCTACATAAAATTTCCAAGAAAAGTTTTTCACTAGGGATTCCGGCTTATTCATTTCTTAATATCTCCCTCTCCGGCCGGAAGAAACTTGATTATTTCATCTAATTCTCCGCCGCCGAGCTTGTGCTTTACTTTCTTGGCTAAGTCGGATTTCTTTTCTTTGCCGGGGATTATAATCACAACTTTATCTGCTTTATTCTTCACCGCACTAACCGGGCCGCCAATAATTCTTCCCTCGGCTAAACCAATCGCACATTCTAATTTGGGATGCAGATAATTGGTCTTCCCATAAATCATAAAACTCCCTTTGGAAATAAACTCTCCGGCTTTAGCTTCTTTAGTGACCTGTTCCGGCTTTACGTAAAACACGTCAGCCGTTCCATGGCCTAATTTCCAGGCTCGGGAATACATGCCTGCGGCTTGTCCCGTTTCATTTAAAGTAACCTCTCCAGCTTTCTGCCCGTCTTTTATCACAAAGAACGGCGAGCCGGCCATATCGGTGTGAAACACTAAATCCATCGGATCCAAATGTTTCTTTATTACTATCTCATTAGACGTAGCATCTTTTCCACCGATGCACAAAAATCCCTCGGAAGAGAAAAACCAGTGGAATTTTTCATACCATTCATGTTTAATCTCAACTTTAGCTCTTTTCTCTTTCTCTTCTTCTAAGAATTTACCTTCTTTAGTTCTAAGTTCAGCCAGCTTCTTTTTGCTGTCTTCTAACGCTTTCCTGGCTCCTTCTAACTTTCTTTTAGCTTTCTTAGCTAGCTCGAAGTAAATAGCGGCATTTTCATCCACGGACTTATTTAAGTTGATTTCTACTTGCATTTATGGGATGAATTAAAAGGAGTATTAAAATGTTTGGGAGAGGTTTTTGTCTTTCTTAGTATTAGTTCAACTCCTCTCTTTTATCTGCCAATACATGATAATAGCTAAAATACCAAACAATCCTCCAAACGCCACTATTTTCTGCGGACCGAATAAATCCATTAAATATCCTAAAGTGATAGTATAAACTGAAGCAAATATGGACGTGAGCATGGATCGGGCTGAAAGTACCGTAGCTCTAAGCTTATTTGGGATCAGATGATGGGCATGAGTACTAAACAAAGGCCCATTGATGACCCTAAACCCATTTGCCAGCATCAGCAATACTGCTCCGATGATGTACCATGGAGAAGATACCAATAACAAAGCGAGCAATAAAAACATGCTCACTGCCGTAGTTAGTGAAAGAGCAGTTCTCAATCTTAATCTCTTAAAATAACCTGAACAGAAAGGAAAAACTAACTGAATTCCCGCCATCGCGGAATAAAATAAACCTAATGAATATACCGGCAGGGATAAGCCCACCAATAAAGGCTGGAATCCCTCATTCACAAACATAAAAGAAGTGAACATTCCCCCTAAAACCAAAAATAACAAAGGTTTAGTAGATAGCAAAAACTTTGCTCCGCTTTTGCTTTGCTTAAACGTTTGTGAAACTATTTCTTTCAGCCGCAATTTGTGATGATGAAAACATTCCGCAACAAACAAAGCTAAAACCAAAGACATCAATAGAAATCCCCCTCCAAAAACAAACCACAAATTTTTTATGGCAACTAACTTAACAATCGCTGCACCAGCAAGAGGAGAGATTACTGCCCCAATGCCAGCTAAACTTTGGCTTTTAACAAAAAATCCGTGATAAAGGTCCTTTCTTCGATGATGATTAAGATTATCAATAACCAATGCCTCATCTGCGCCGCTGACAAAAGACATCCCCAATCCAGCTAGGAACCATAACGACAGAATATAATAAAAGTCAGTAAAGAAAGGAATAAGAAACACCGATATTCCTACAATCATAAAGCCTAAAACTGCTGACCACTTCCGGCTGAAGCTGTCTGCTAATGCTCCCGTAGGGATTTCAAATACAACTAACCCCAATACGGGTGCAGTAGTAATGATTGTAATTTCCTAAATTCCCAGATTTCTGGGCACTAGGATTCCTAATTTTTCGCAAATTTGCTTCTGGTGTTTTGTTAATTCGCCCACCAATAATTCTTTATCATATACTTTCGCCTTGAGGTTTCTCATTGTTAATAACATCTC
>JACRPH010000068.1 GCA_016214025.1 Candidatus Woesearchaeota archaeon | reverse complement strand
TAAAAAATCAGAAATATGGGGCATTAGGAATAAAGAAGTTGGGGCAGAAAACATTGGGCAGTTTTGCTTATTAATCCGGCGAGCGCCCGTCATGCCGTCCGGTCTGTGACCGGCGGTAGGGCGCTCGCAACGTTTTGACAAACGGCTCTTCTCCCATTTTAGGCAAGTTTATGCAACCGATAAATCATTCAATAAGCTCCAAAACCTGCAAATTAAGCTGATTTAAAGCCTATAATCATTTCATTAAACTCATCTGCTTGATAAATTACCTGCTCGTTTGGAAAACAGATTATTCAACAACAAAAATAGGGTCTCCATCCTCGCCAGAAGCGGGGTGGTTACTCTTATAATTTATCCCAAAACGGGAGAAGAAACATAAAAACTAAAACCGGACCTGAGGGGATTTGAACCCCCGATCTACAGCTTAGAAGGCTCTGGCGGAACATAATTGTTCAGTCGCCTTATCCAGGCTAGGCCACAGGTCCTTAAGCCTAGAAAACCAAGAGTAACTTTTAAATATTGTGTTAAAGATGGCTTATCCCTTCAGTATAATCGCATTGCCCCTGCCTTTCTTTATCTTCTCAATTCTGCCTTTATGCTCCAGCTCAGTTAGAATCAAGCTAATCTTAGATTCAGATAAATGGAGCATTTCTTTCCGCAGCTCCTTCTGATATATCCTGCCTCCATATCGTTTGATGAGGGCAATAGTTTCATCCAGATAACCCGGCTCGGCAGCTAATTCTTCTTTCAGCTCTTTAATAGATTTAGTTTCTTCTGCTGGTGATGCCTCAGCCTCTTTCTTAATATGAACAATTGGTTTCTTCTTCCCTTTCTTCAACCACCACCATATCACTCCCGCCACTACCAATAACACCCCAATTCCTACCAGCCAATACACCCAACTATTATCTGCTGTATCCATAACTACATCCGTATCTAATTCCTGCTCAGTATCGCTCCATAAATCTTCTTCATCTCCCAGTCCGCCGATTAAGAATAAGTCTAACACATATTCTCCTTCTTTCACAATCTCCACTTCTTCACTAGTTTCCTCATCTATCTTTTGGGCAGTTAAGGTATATTTCCCGGGGGAAACTTCAAATTGATAATTTCCATCCTTCGACAGGTATTTTTGTTCGGGTTGAGTATTAATAGTAACTAAAGTATCCGTCTCCAGCTCTAATTTGGTGTTGTAAATACTGCCTTTAAGCGTAGCAGAAAGAGCCATCGGAGCAAGGATAATTACAGTTAAAACAATCATCATTCCTAAGCTTAGTTTAGCCATCTTAACCATCTTAAATGAGGTAATCATATTACAGTATAAAAACGTATCGCTAGTGTAAACCCCCAAAAAGTACGCCCAAACCCAATTAAAACGAATTTCTTGTAACTTTGCCTCGATTACAGGTTAAATCAAGCTTCTTAAAGCTTAAAACGCCTAAATCTGCCTCCGTTTAAAGCAAATCCAAAAGTATCTTTAAAAAGAAGTGCGATTATCGTATCTTCAATACGCATGAGTTAAGTGTAGTAAAGTGCAAAAAGTTAGTAAAGTGCAAAAAGTTAAGCCAGTGAGTGCTTAGCGTAAGAGCGGCATAAGGTGTTAACATGAAACCAAAACGACCCAACCGTAAAAAACTGAATAATAACAAACCTAGACCAATGAGACCAAAAATATTTACTGAAGCTGAAAAAGGAAATTTAGGCCGAATCCGTATTTACCATACTGGAGAGTTCACTCATACTGATATCGCCCGCCAAGTAGTTCAGTGCTTAAATGAAAAAGGTTATGGTGTATACATTAAATCTGATTCGTCTGAATTAGGAGCACATGTCGGAAATGGGGTGGTAAGCCCTTCCGTGAATATTTGCCCGGTAGACCGCCCCGGGATGGGTTTTGGACCATATGGATATATGTATGGCACTACCGTCATTAATCCCGGATTTGTAGAAGTTTCTCATCCCGGCGTTCGCCAACTGTTAATTGATCACTTTAAAAGTCTAGAGGCATGTGCAAGCAGTTAATTAATCGCTTTCAAAATTTAAAAAACTAAAAAACAATGGAGGAAAAAAATATGAAAACCCTAACAAGACTAGCCGGGTTGGCAGTGCTGGTGGTATTTATATTAAGTATAATTCCAGCCGCCTTAGCCGAGCCCGGTAATGGCTTAGGTCCGGGAAACGTACCTGCGGATATACCTGCAAAAGAAGTGCCTAAGATGCCTTTAGGCCAAGATAAAGCCGATAAAGTGAGCGGTCCAGAAGCGAAATCAGACCTGGGAAAGTTCCCTGTAGTTCCGGAGAAAGTGGGTCCAGAAGGGGTGCTTCCAGGAAAAGATTTGAAGGAGGCAACTTCTCCGGGTGAGGCACCAGAAGGAGTTACTCCGGTCGATGGAAAAGCAATTCCGCCTAAGTTCAGCACCAAAGAAGAGTTGCAGAAATACAAAGAGCATATTAAATTAGCGCGGGAGAAGTATGAAGAATTGAAAGACCACCGAGAAAAAGCCAAAGAGATCTATGACCAACAAAAAGACGAGCTGAAAGACCGGCGGGCAAGAATGCAGAAAATCTGCAAAGAAACCCCTGAACAATGCGCCTCTAAGACCTCTGAATTTAAAGTAGGGGCACAACAGCACTTAGAGAAAACTTTAGAGTTAGTAACGGCTTCGGTGGAAAAGATCACCAACCGGGTTGAAGATTCCAAAGTGTTAACTAAGGAGGAGAAGAAATTGGCTTTAGAGCAGATAGCCCAGCTGGAAGCCAAACTAGCCGAAGAGCAGAAGAAGCTCGAAGCGTTAAGCGCCGATACCAGCCGGGAAGAGTGGAATGCTGCCATCAGAGAATTCAAGCTGATGTGGACTCAGGTAAGGCAAAGTGAGCAGAGGATCGTGTCCCTGTTAATTAGCTCAAAGATGGAAAATCTGGTAGAAAAGCATGATGAGTTCTACAATTCCATGCTGATGCGCATAGATGCCCTAAAAAGCAAGGATGTGGACACCGCACCACTGGAAGAGATTGCTGCTGAGTTCAAAGAGCAAATGAATGGGCTGGCTGAAGATCAGAAAGCTGCCCGAGAAGCATGGGCTAAGGCAACCGATAGGGAAGCTCTTCAACAGGCTAAAGATGCCCAGCAGAAAGTGCGCGACGGCATGAAAGAGACTAAAGAGACGCTGCATAAGTTTGTAGAGGAGTATAAGACGTTGAATAAATTAGCTGAAGCAACCTCTGATGCATCAGAAAACAACTCTTAAACCGGGCACCCCATTAACTTAGTGTGGTATTCTTGAGCACAATAATCTTTATATATTAGTTGTTGCTACACGTATCAACATGAGAAAAATAAAGATAAACCAGGAAAATCTAATAATAGAAGATAAATTAGTGGGGTTCTT
>JACRPH010000063.1 GCA_016214025.1 Candidatus Woesearchaeota archaeon | reverse complement strand
TTTCCTGCCTAAATTTGTTTCCTGGGAAAAGGTAGCTAGGATTATCGACGCTGGACGTCATGCACCCAGCTGCGGGAATGTGCAGAATTGGAAGTTTATTGTTATCTTTGACCCCTCACAAAAGCAGCAAGTTGCCGAAGCGTGTTTTGAGCAGTACGAGATAGCCCAGGCCGGAGTGCTTATCGTCGTATGCGCCGAGCCGGATAAAGCCGAACGATATTACGGTTTGAGAGGAGAAAGATTATACAGTGTACAGAATTGTGCGGCAGCGATACAAAATATGCTGTTAGAAGCGCATTCTTTAGGCTTAGGAACAAGATGGGTGGGCGCATTTGATGAGGATGCAATTAAATCGCAATTAGCCATTCCGGAAGAGATTCGTCCTCAGGCTATTATCGCAGTGGGTTATGCTCGTGAAGTCCCCCCCAAGCCCCCTAAATATCCTCTCGAAGTTTTGGTTTATTTTCATAAGTGGAGAAATCGCCTTAGAGATCCAGCCAAATATATGAATGATATAGCGACGATATTGGCGCGAAAAGTGACGGCAATGAAAGAAGCTGTAGGCGACATAACTAAGCAGGCAGCTAATATTCTCGTCGGTAAAACTAAAGATAAAACCTCTTCTGTCGACGATAAAAAGGAAGAGCAAGAAAAGTATTCTGACACACCTTAATTTTTATTTATGGTGTTAGATGCAATTAAATGTTGAGCTTAAACACTAGTTTTAATATATTCTCCAGAATAGAAATCTTTAAATAGTGCATATTTACATCTAAAACCCTAGGTTTGGGTTAATAAATATTGGTTGGTCTCAGAACAGGATAGCTGGTTACTATCGTAGGTTAATTCTGGTTAGCTAGGGTAATAAAGTTGGGTTGGTTAATTCTAAGCTGGAGAAGGTGTGAACTCCTTTATATCCTTTGTGGTGGGGGAAAATACATATTCCAGGACATAGGTAAGCCTATAACTAACTATAAAGGTAAGCCTATAACTATAATAAACATAAAAATAAATAAACGAATAAAAACGAGGGTAGAAAAAAATTTGAGGTGGTGGCAAAATGGATTTTATAATAGAGAAAGCCTTGGCCAGTGCTCCTGAGCCGGGATTTGAAAATTTGAACCAAGCCAACATTAAGGTGATTGGCGTGGGCGGAGCAGGCAACAATATGGTGGGCTGGCTGTACAAGAAAGGAATAAAAGGAGCAGAGATAATTGCTACTAATACGGATCAGCAACATTTGAGCATTACTGGCGCTGACCGCAAGTTCTTGCTGGGTAAAGAGTGCACCCGGGGATTAGGCTGCGGCGGATTCCCTAACAAAGGAGCTGAAGCGGCACAGGAGTCTTTGGTCCATATTAAAGATGCGTTAAAAGGCTCGGACATGGTATTTGTATGCGCGGGTATGGGAGGAGGTACCGGAACCGGAGCAGCGCCGGTAGTAGCTCAAGTGGCTAAAGATACCGGAGCAATTGTTATCGGAACCGTAACCATGCCATTTAATATTGAGAGAGCTCGATGCGACAAGGCCGAGTTTGGGTTGCAGCAGCTAAGGCAGGTTTCGGATACGGTTATTGTAATTGACAACAATCGCTTAGTGCAGATAGCGGGCAACTTGCCCATTCAACAAGCGTTTGCGGTAGCTAATGAGTTAGTAGCAACCATGATTAAAGGTATTGTGGAAACTATTGCGGTGCCCAGCTTAGTCAACTTAGATTATGCTGATGTTAAAGCCATCATGAGCAATGGCGGAGTAGCGGCGATTGGAGTGGGCAGTTCTGATACTAACAACCGAGTGGAGGAAGCAGTTAAAGGTGCCTTAAGTAATCCGTTGCTGGATATCAACTATGAAGGTGCTACTGGAGCTTTGATTCACGTAACTGGCGGACCAGATATGACTTTGGACGAAGTTAGCAGAATTGGTGAGTTAGTTACCGAGTCTTTGGATGATGACGCTAATGTTATCTGGGGAGCCAGAGTTCAGGATGAGATGAAGGGCAAGCTGACAGTTATGACTATTATTACCGGAGTTAACTCGCCATGGATCCTGGGCAAGCTGGATCAGAGAAGGAACGAACAGAAAGCCAAAGCTATCAGCAGAGAACTGGGCTTGGAACTGGTTTAAGCTGGAAGAGTTAGGCAAAAGAGGGTGCTTAGTAAGCTTGCTAAGTACTTTTTTTAGATTTCATGTTCAAATCTTGCCTTTTCTCGTTCTTTCGCAACCCACCACCCCTTTGTTCGGTTCAAAGAAAAAGAGGCAAGATTTACTTTTTTATTTTTTTCTGTGGAAACATTTAAATAGTTCTTACAGTTCTTACATGTAATACTATGGCCTTACTTGAAATTAAAACGGCTACTATAACTGGAAAAGGTCAAATTGCTATACCTAGAGATATCCGTGAGTTAGAGGGGTTTGAAGAAGGAGGAAAAATTGCAATTCTGGCCTTTGAGAATCGAGTAGAATTACGCCCACTTAAACAGTTCAATGAAAAGATGTCTACTGCATTTGCGAGTGAGAGGTCTTTAGCTGTCGATTGGTTGAGTAAAGAGGATGAAGAAGCATGGAAGAATTTAAAGAAGTAGAGGAGGTTTTGGTTAAGATTTTTAGAGGTTAACTTTGTATAAAACAACTGCATTTCACCCCTCCATTGCAGATGGAAACTCGCAAACCTTAAAAACAACCTCATTTTACTAACCAATTATGGGAAAAATTACTCCAAAAGAAACTTATTCGAAGCCAGCTAAAGTAGAGGCTAATGCTAAATCAGCTAATGCTAAATCAAATACTTCTAACTCAAATGCGACTAAACCTGATACTAAAGGCATCTCGGTAAAGAAAGCTGATGATTTCAGCGAGTGGTATACACAAGTTATTCAGAAAGCGGATTTAGCAGAATATTCTTCCGTTTCTGGATGTATTGTTTACAAGCCTAACTCTTATTCTATCTGGGAAAGGATTAGAGACGCAGTGGATGTTAAACTAAAGTCGTTTGGAGTTAAGAATGCTTATTTTCCATTATTAATCCCGGAAAAGCTATTGAAGAAAGAAGCAACCCATGTAGCTGGATTTACACCAGAAGTAGCATGGGTTACTGAAGCCGGAGACACCAAACTGGATGAAAGATTAGCGATTAGACCAACTTCTGAAACCATCATGTACGATTCTTATTCCCGGTGGATACGTTCTCATCGTGACTTGCCGTTGAAGCTCAACCAGTGGAACAATGTAATTCGTTGGGAGTTTAAGCATCCCGTGCCTTTCCTCCGGGGAAGAGAGTTTCTCTGGAATGAAGGGCACACCGTATTTGCCTCAAAGAAAGAAGCAGAGGCAGAGCGAGAGCAGATAGTAGGGATGTATACAGAAGTGTGCGAGAATTATTTAGCCCTACCTGTTTTAGTTGGAAAGAAATCTACCGGAGAGACGTTTGCTGGAGCAGAGTACACTATCTCCTTAGAAATGCTTATGCCGGGTGGAAAAGCGATACAGGGGCCGGATTTTCATCATGATGGACAGATATTCTCTAAAGCGTTTGATATTTCTTTCCTGAATGAGAAAGGGGAGAAAGAATTTGCCTGGCAGAACACCTGGGCCATTACCACTCGTATGTTGGGGGTATTATTTGCTGTTCACGGAGATGACAAAGGCTTAGTGCTTCCGCCTAAAGTTGCTCCAACGCAAGTGGTTATCGTGCCGATTGTATTTGAAGACAGTAAAAATGCAGTTTTGTTTAAAGCTAAAGAAATATTAAAGAAACTTACGGAGAAAGGTTTGCGAGTTGAGTTGGATGACCGAGAAGGCTACACTCCGGGCTGGAAGTTCAACGAATGGGAAGTTAAAGGTGTTCCCATCCGATTAGAACTTGGCCCTAAAGACCTGGAAAAGCATCAGGTTCTGCTGGTGCGCAGAGATACCGGAGAGAAACAGGCGTTGCCGATTTCAGCTTTGGCTGATGAAGTGGAATTGGTG
>JACRPH010000067.1 GCA_016214025.1 Candidatus Woesearchaeota archaeon | reverse complement strand
TGTGGCAAAATACTGGAACCAATTTGGTATTTTCCTCCTTCTTTGTCTGAAGGACCCCCAAACGAAGTAATGTTTGGAGAAAGAATCACTGATTGGATCAAGTCAAGCTAGAATGAGGTCTGCCCGAAGGGCATTATCTTGGAAGTAACTTCGCACGTAACATTTAGGCAAAAACTGTATCTTTTGAAACTAAATATTTTAATCAAAACCTGTTAATCGTTTACCCAAACACATCCCCCATCTTCTCTTTCAACTCGCCATCCATCTCTGAAATGCTCTTTGTTCCGTAAAGATCCATGGTAGTTTTATAAGAGAGATGTCCCAATACTTTTTGTACGACTTCTAAACTCAGCCCACGATCCTTCAAAATTCTGGCACAACTGTGTCTTAAGATATGGGGGTTAATGTTCTTTAGTTCGGGGATAGGATTCTTTAAATGTGCTCGTTGCCCGGCTTTAGCCACGATTCTATTAATTTCTATTGGGGAGATGTGCCCTTCAGTATTAAGGCTGGAAATAGCTGGAAAAAGGTAGCCTTTAGGCTTATTTTCAAGGATATAACGATGATAAATCTTCAAGTCCTCCAACAATTGGTCCGAAAAAATGGTGGCCAGGCGTTGAATATTCTTCTTTCCTAAGATAAGAATCTTTCCGGTGTCTAAATCAACATCTTCAATCTTTATCTTGGCCAGCTCAAACCGCCTTAAACCGCAGTATGCCAAAATTTTAATGATTACCTTATCCCTCAGCTTTTCAGTACTTTGGATCAAAAGCCTGATTTGGTCCGGTGTCAGATGGAACTGGCTTCGTGAATGTCCTTTTTTATGTGGTGAAGTATTGGTAGGTTCCATTTTACTTAATTATTGGGAAGAAATGTAACAAATTATTTAAATGTTTCGTTTTTAACCTATTTTGTTACATTTTACGTTACAATTTGTATAAAGTGTGACATTCACAGGAGTTGTGGTAGTTTAGGGGTTTTGGGTAGGTCTAGGCGAAGTCTAAATGTTCCAGATGTTAAGTTAAGGATTAGAGGAAAGGTTGAGGAAACTGCCTACACCACCAATCAAGAAGGTGTTATCTATGCTAGAACTAGTGCACGAGACGGTTTCTGAAGAAAAAAGCAGGCCTTACTTAAAGAGTTTAAGTATGCAACTATTAATCTCTGACTAAATCTTATTGCTCAACTTTCATCTAAAACATTTAAGCAAAGATTAAACTTTCTATCCAAAATTGAGCACATAAACTTTAAGCGAAAATTAAATGATTTGTAACTAAATGTATTAATCAATTAATCCCGAAAGTATAACAAGTTATAAAATATAGAAAAGTTTAAACATTAGCTTGCTTTTCTTTGATGAGAAAGATTATGGCAAATAGTAATTGGAAACGGATATTATATGGAAAAAAGACGTGCAAAGGAATGCTAACCCAAGAGGATTTTACTAAGCTCAGGACGGAATTCAGGAAGAACTTTTCTATGCGGAAGATTCCCAGACTCAAATAAATATTTCCGTAAATTCCGTAAAAACATTCGGATTGCGTTCCTAATTTTCACTCACTCCCCCGTCAATTTCACATACGCACTAGCCAGATCGTTAAACACGTCTTTCGGAGCGGTTAATAAATAATGCCCGTCGCCAAATACTTTTCTTAAGTTCTGCCGTGAAATTTCATCTTTAGACAAACACAAGCACAACGGAGCAATCTCGTGCAGTTTCATCCCATTAATAGCCAAAGCAGAATCTTTCAAGGCTAATTCTCCCTCATACTTCAAGTCAGAAGGGGCAAAAACGGAGCAAACTTCTAAAAACAATTTTTTTTCTGCTTTTACTTCCTCTAACTTCTTGGTAAAATGACGATAAACAGCTCCATTACGATTATGGTCATGGCCTATCACAAACGCCATGCGGTAAAAAACATCGTCATTAAAAGGCTCTTCCAGCTCTTTAAAAGTATAAACCACTACATTATCCCTGCCCACACCACTGAAGCCATACAACCCCACTTTATCTCCTAACTGCTGCGATGCTTCGGAGAAATAAACCATCAACTGCTGCATTGCCGCCCTGGGTGTAATTCCTTCCAACGGCTGGTTAGCGCTGCGGCTTAGATTTAAGGCTAATACTGCCGCTACATCCCTTTTCTCAATTATTTTCTTGCAGCGAACTCGGGGATTAGGAACTTTGCCTTCTCTTACTTCCCTTTTATACCTCTGGAACGCCCTTACATCTAATTTCCCATACATCGTTCCTCTTTGAATATAAGGATCCTCTGGAAGCAGCTGCTCCAACTGTTCCCGCATTTGGGTGGTCTGTTTACTTCCTCTTTTTACGATCTCCGAATAGACTGGATTTTTTCGCGCAGGTATTTTTTCTTCGTAAACCGTAGCCATTACTGTTCCTTCCGAAGTATGTTCGGGATATCTGAACCCGCGCTCTTTTAACACCGAAAATTCTGAAGTAGAAGGCTCTCCTTTCATTCTTTCTTTAAGGAGTTCTTCCAGCACTCGAGGAGATATTGATCGGTTGTCTTTAGGTGGGATGGGTTTTTTAAGGGTGTTGCAGGTTTGTTCCAAGATGGCGTATACTGGGTGTATTGCTTTTACTGAAGCCTCAACCGTAGCTGCTCCTCTTACGGCTTCTAATTGCTTCCGAACTTGATTAATTGCTCTAGCAGTTTTCTTTTCAGCGATTTCCTCATTTAACCTTGTCCCTAAATAAGCATCAAAGACCATCTCCTCAGAAACATGGCTGAATTTAGCTCTGGCTTTGGCTTTCTGGCGCACCTGAAAATAAGAGTTGATGTCTGCTTCTAAGCCGGGGAAATCTGTAGTTAAGCAGGAGAAAAGCCTGAGTTGCTCGGCAGCAATGAAGATAGATTCAGCCAATTCATAATTCGGAAAAGTGCTGAAGTAATCAGAAAGGCTTTCTATTTTTTGGTTTTTTGCTTTCTTTCCGGCAATTTCATTCAATGCTCCGATGGAAAGTTCAAATCCCCCATAAGCATGCATTCCGGCATAAAGCGCAGCTAGTAAAGTGTAAACTTTGGCATTATCTCTTTTACTTTGATGAAGATTAATTTCGGAAGGAAGTAGAATAGTTTTACCTCCGCCAAACGGAATTTCTAATGCCAAATCAGAGCAGGTAATTCTTCCACAAGGCAAATCTTTTCTGGAGACAGCCGCAGCAATAGTCCGAGCTACTTCCACCTGCTCTTCATAAGTGGCCGGAGCATTGTAGCGCAGGAAGAGTTCACGAAAATAAGGAGATTCGGTGCTGAAGTGATTAGCCCATTCTTCCAAAGAGCGAGCTTTCCCTCTGGAATTTAACCAGTCTTTGTATTCAGAGATTATTTCCTCTGGACTAGCCGCACTGGCTAAGGTTTTAGGAAAGTCAGCGCTGCAAGAAAGGAATGATTTAATTGCAGTAATTTTGGCTTCTACCGGCGCCCTAAATTTCGCTGCTTCAGCTATTTTTCCTGCCATTTCCGGAGCAGCATTCAATACTAATTCTTCTAGTGATTTTTCTCTGGCTAAGCCACCAGCAAGTTCTGACACCACTCCTGCCGCTAATTCCGCTGCTTCTATGCTTTGATCTTCTCTCTGATTGGCCGTCATTCCGGAGGCAGACTGAAAAACATCTTCTGCCACTTGACCCAAGCAGTCCAGCAGTTGATGATAATTCCTCTTCAAAGTGTGTTTTAAACCCATCAGGGAGGTTAAGTATTTTTTTCCGATTTCGTCGGTAGGCGAGAGATTAAGACCAGCAAATATTTTTTCATTAGGATGCTCTCCAAAAGAGAAGACATATGCTATTTCTGGAAGATAAGTGTAAAAAGTGGTAGTCTGGGAAAGATCATCCAGATTTACATTAAGTTTCTTAGCCAGAGTTTTGATCTCAGAAACCGGCATAATTCCCCATTTATCTAAAACGTAAAGAGTGGGTGTGCTAGTTTTAATAAAATGAATATCAGCTACCTCTTCCAAATCAGCAGTACTGCGGGCTAATCGTTTATAAAAAGAGAAGAAAGTAGCCGGCCGAATAGTAGCATGTGCCTTACCGGCAAAATCTTCTTCTACAAAGTAATCTTTATACAGGTAAATTCGGTTAAAGTAATCCACTCTTTTTTTCAAGGCACGATTATTCATTAGTTGGGCTGTCTTCCACACGTCTACTAACGCCGCTGAACATTCCCTAAACCGCGGTGATCCCAGTACTGAAATCAAAGAAAGATAAGCCTCAAATTCTTCCGCAGGTACAGGCCTGTGGCTAAAACTAAACGCTGCTTCCAGCTCTTCTACCCCAGAAAAAACGCCATCTTCCAATGTTTTCTGTATCCTCTTTAAGCCCGGATCACACTTGAAAATCCACGGCCGGGTTGATTGCCATTTAGCCACTAATTTTCCAAACTCAGAACCCTGCTGGGTAGAGTACCGAAGAATGGCGGATAAATCTTCTCTGGATAACGAGGCGCTCCTTAAGCATTCACCAATCTGCTTAGCTTTGTCTTCCTGCAATTCACCTCCGGAGTACATGTAATTATAAGCATTATCTATTTCAGATTTTGGGAGGTTAAACAGATTATCTAAGGCGTGCCCCACATTTAAGTCGGGGTGAACTTTTTTAACCGTCTGAATTATACTGGTAAATTGCATCCAGTAAAACCCAACTCCCTGTACTGTTTCGGTCTTGAGGTCTGCTCGCTTCTGCTCTAGTTTATCGGCTAAATTACTTCTGACCGTGGGAGAAGATTCCATCGCGGCCGTAAGTGCATTATCCAGATGCTCTAAGGCTGCTCTCTGGTCATCAGCAGCCAATTCTTCTAAGCTGGCATCTCTTCCCAAACCAAAGAAATAATGATAAATTCTGGAATTTACGTTGTTGTTTAATCTTTTGGAAATGCTGCTTAGAATTGCACCTCTGCTTAATTCTTCTGTTACTGCTCTCTCTTCGTTAACATAATATTCCAAAACCTGATTTATATCGTCAAGACCTAATTTCCTTTTAATCTCTTCTTTGAGCTCATCTTCGGATTTGGCCATTTCATTGTTGGTGGTGTTTGCTTAGCAATTGCTTTCTTCGTATTTACAACCCGCACATTGTTACAATCGCTTCTAAAGCTTCAGCCTCTTTATCTGAATTGGACAAAGGGCTAATTATCGCTGCTCTGCAGGCATCCGCAGTGGAAGTGCCGGCAGCAATCATTTCTGCAGCCATTACCAGCAGCCGGGTGCTTACTCCTTCACGAGAAGCCAGAATGGATTTCTCTTTATCTTCGCTTCTTATCCGGTTAGCAAGAGCGGCCAATTTTTTAGCGATTTCTATTTCTACTTCCTGTTCACCAATTTTTGAAGCATGATAAACAATTTCTGCTTCCACATCTACAGCAGGATAAGTAAAGTCCAGTGCCGGCAATCTTTGTTTTGTACTTATTTTCAATGCTCTTCTTTTCGTCTGGTATCCGGGGTTGTAAGCAGCTACGAGCATAGCATGATCCGGCAGCTTGACTAATCTGGCCAAATCCGGAATCCATACCGTTCTTTCTTTATCCAACGGGCTGTGAAAGATAGTCTGCACATCTCCTCTCAGTTCGGCAATTTCATTCACTAACAGAATTCCTCCCGTATGCGCCCAGTGGTACATGGGGCCGCCGATAAACTTGCCTTCAGTATTGTATCCGCCTAAAATGTGCACGGCTTCGGTATCTTCCGTTCCATCAATGATGTACAAAGGAAAAAAAGGAGCCCGCTTATTTTCTCCAGCCTCTTTTTCATCTTTATCTTTGTCTTTAACATAAAGGCCGCTCTTTTCATCAAAAACATATTGTGGTGTAAACTTTTCTTTGCCCAGCTCTGCTCCCAGCTCTTGATGCATCTTTCTGGTAAAAGTAGTCTTTCCCGTTCCCGTCGGCCCTTTTAACGCTAGGGGACGATGGATAGAAAAAAGAGTGCGAAACACCTGCCTTTCATTTCCTAAATCTTTCCAGTAAATCTCTACTTTAGGATCATATTCCTGAATGGAATAAACCTGAGGATTATAATTAAAATTACCCCACGGTGAGGGAGTTAACTGTCCTGCTTCCGCCAATCCTTTTCTTCCAGTCATTTTTAGGTCTTAGATAATAAATTAAATAATTAAAAAAACTTACTCTTCTGTTTCTGCGGTTTCTTCAGGCATCCCGCCACCCAGATATTCACTTAAATCTTTCCGGTGCTGGGGGACAAAGACTTGCTGGGGAAATTTCTGGAAAGATTCTGCCACCAATGCCCGGTAATTCCTATCTTCTTTTAATTTCGTGTTAATTCCGTCGAATAGTTTCTGATTGGCGCTAATCTCAGTCTGAAGATAGAAGCGGGCGTTGTCCAGGGCCCCTTGGTCTACCCATCCGCTCAAAGTAAACACTCTTCCTTCACTGTTTCTCTTAGGAGTTTCATCAGGATTATTTTCCACCATGGTAGTAGCTTCAATACTCAATCCTATAAGCCTGTTAGTATAAGTAACCACCCTAGAGCTTAAGTCTTCAATACCCTCATCAGCAACATACTTTGCTTCCAGTTCTGCTTTTAAGTCTCTCATCAGCTTTTTCACCGGGAATACCGAATAGGCTGCGGCTACTTCTTTTTCTGCAGCATATTGGTGAGCTTTAATGCCATCTAACTGCTCTCTGAGCTGAGCTACTCTCTCAGGGTCATTGCTTCTTTCTGCATCTTCTATCTGCTGTAAGACGGTTCTTTTAATTTCATCGTACTCCTCAGAAACGTGGGCGGTATGCTTAATATAACTATCTCTTTGAGCTGTAGGAATACCTTTAAGTTCATCAGAAATATAATTGGTGTTTTCACCTGCACCGGAGTCAACATCATTAGTCTCGGCATCGGTATCAGTATCTCTCAATTCATCAATTTTCTCTCTCCATTCTTCACCATTTTCATTTCCTTCTGAATCTTTGCGCTTTTTGGCCATTTTCCACATCCTCCGTATCAATTACAAGTTAGAGAAAAGGTGGAATTAACTCTTATTTATAAATCTTTTGGATGTATTTACCTGCAAGTGGTATTCAGCTCGAAAACTTTAAATAGTACTGCCCTTTTTAGCGATAAATGCCGCCCAATTTTTATCCATATGTTTACAAAGGGATCATTACGCCGCCCCCGACTCTTGAAGAAATATTTCATCCTCATTGTACTCAGAAGAGCAGAAATGCTTTAACGGAGGAGTCTGACGAAGAAATTCTATTTTCCGATGATATTGATGATCGCTATCTGAAAGCTGACCAAGTTTGGAGACAGGAACGAGCACTTTCCAGAGAAAAGTGGGTTCTGGAGCATATGCTTCTAGAAAAGGATTGTCAGCTGAAGTTTGAGGCAGGTATTTTAAAAGATAATCGAATCATGGGTTATATGTATACCTTAGGATACGGACTTCCTGGAATTGCCCTAGCTAACCTAGCTCCAACCGAGGGAGGTGCTTACATTTTTGGGATTGGTATTACACTTGTGGGGGTTTTGGGAGGCGTTTTGTATGGGCGGTATTCCCACGAAGTTAAAAGAGAGA
The DNA here is from genome assembly GCA_016214025.1 of Candidatus Woesearchaeota archaeon. Lineage (GTDB taxonomy): Archaea > Nanobdellota > Nanobdellia > Woesearchaeales > GW2011-AR9 > JACRPH01. The sequence continues at coordinate 2,469 of JACRPH010000067.1, read as the reverse complement.
TGGCTTCATTGGCTGAAGAAAGAAAAAGTTTGATTGAAGAGAGAAAAAGTCTGGAAGAAAGATTGCTTCAGGCAAATGGAGAGAGTTAAGGATTACTTTCTAAACAAAATTAAATAAAAGAAATAATTTATTCGTCGTTCTTATTGCCGGGGTGATATACCGCCACTGGTTCTCCATGCACAGCTTTAGCTACATCATATCCATCGCCAATCATCAAATGACCATCAAACATCTCTGTCGGTCTCTCGAAGCGGTCAGTTGGAGGTTGGTAACCACAAGGTACAAATTCAGCTTCTCCAAAGAGTTCTCTTACTTCATGTTCTACTCGAATATCCCGTGCAGCTTGTTCTAAAGGGTTAAAAGTTTTCATTTTATCTTAGAAAAGTATATGTAGTATATAAATCTTTCGGTTGAAATTACTTAAGAGTGGTATCGTCTGAGAAAGAGATGTGTTTACTACTTTTGTGTGGAAAAACTTAAAAATAGGGTCGATTTTAGAAGGTGCATGGCTAGTGATATCACCCCCATCATAGATTACATCCGCCTTTTTCCCTCTGGAAACTTCGCTTTGCTGAAAAAAGAGAAGATTGGATGCGAATTATTAATGAATGACCGGGAATGGAAGAACACGCGGGGAGAAATCGTGCTCAGATATGCCCACAAACTTCACCAGCTTTCTTGGAGAGTAGATATTGAGAAAGCAGCAGAAATGTTTAAAGCCCATGGTATTGCTGATAAAAGCTTGGATGTTCTAATTCACTCTGAAGGAAAAAACTATTTTTTTCGCGAGATAACCATGCTAGATTTTTCTACCCATTACTCTCAGGAACAACCGGTGGAAGAATTACTGCATACTACGCTTATTTTGAGTTATCTCCCTGGAAAACACTTGGAAAAAGAGATTTAGTTCACGCTTCTCTCCTGCTATGCGCACACCATTCTTCCCTTACTTCTTATTCAGCAGTCTATCCCAATAGCTCAAATATCCCATCACTTTGCTCTTGGCTTCGGCCAGAAACAGGCGCTCTTCGGAACCTAAAGGGGCTTTAGTATTTATCTCCCGCAGCAATGAAGTTAAATCAAACAGAAAACTTCGGGCTTCTGACAGCCATTCACTTTTAGGTTTAGTTTTGCTCAAGCTCAGCAAGTGCAGATGCTTCTGTGAAACCTGCTCAAACCTTGGTTTTAACGTATCGCTCTTAATGCGCGCTTCCATCCTACCTCTCCAGCTATTGCTTCATCCCACATAACTCAACTTCTTATCCTCTTGGATTCTCTCTGCTTTCTGGCTTTTCTCCAAGATGCCTTTTAACTTGCCTTCAAATGCTTCTGCCTGTTTCAGCAGCGGCTTAGGATCAACATTCAATCCAGTATAAGCATCCAAAGCTTTAATTATCTCTGCAGCCGCCTTGCTGTCAGGAAGATTGCTCTGTGCTTCGGCAAAGAACGCTACCAAAGAAGTTTTTACATCCTTAGCCAATAACGCACCGGTAACACCCACAATAATCCCTTCCATCAATGGCTTGGCAAACTTGCTCAGCTCTTGATTACTTGCTCCTAAGCCATTGGAATAAAAGAACACCCTGCCTGCATCCGGATTAGGCGAACCTACTCCTTCTAACGAAATTATTTCTTTGGCATTCAATTCTTTGGCTAATTGCAGTACTACATCCGCAATTTTCCATCCTAAATCTTTGCCGATATTAATTGCATGCAGAATAACGATGTTGTATTCTTTGTTATAATGAACTGAAACCGGATCAATAACTTTATTCTGATGAATAGCTACCATAGCCGGGATCTCATCCATCTCTATCGTCCCAATCTTTTCCATCTTAAGATGCTCCATCAGGAACTCGGTAGCTATCGTCCCGATTAATCCAAATCCGGGGAAGCCCTCGATAATAGTAACATTTCGCGGTTTCTTTTTCAACAGTAATTTCATCTTAGCATCACCTTCTTTTTATGTTGTTATTGTGTTTTTAGGATAGAAAGTAAAGGTTGTTTTTAAGTGTTTTGCAACCGGAAGAGCCATTTACGCCCAAAAATATTTATAGTTCACCCCCTTTTACGATACTTCATGAAGCTGACGCAGGTAGAGAAGCTTATTTTGTATTCTTTAGGGCAGTTCTATCAGTCTATCAACCAGCCGTTGGTGGAAAAGCCGCTGACCCTGCGCACTTCCAAGATAACGTTTATTGAATGGATGCTGCATTCAGGGATAATTAGCAAGCAGGAACGGGCGTTATACCGGAATTTAGAGTCTCTGGAGAAAGGCAGGTTTATTAAGTATGATACTCGCATGATTATGTTCACCAATTCCGGATTAAAAGAGCTGGAGAATATTAAGAAAGAATTGGAAAAGAGAGAGGAAAAACTAGAAAAGAAAGAGAAAGAGTTAGAATTGAAGAGAAAAGAGCTGCAGCAGTTCCGGGAATTGGAGAAGTATTTTATTTCCGGCGACAAGCC
>JACRPH010000072.1 GCA_016214025.1 Candidatus Woesearchaeota archaeon | reverse complement strand
ACTTTCCTCAAAGCACAGGGAATTAACGTCGGAATGTCTAAGTTTGACTCAAATTCATTAGCATTAGCCCAAAAACTGCTTAAAGAACATCAAACCAAAATAGTTTTACCAGTCGATTTCGTGGTAGCAGACAAGTTTAATATCAGAGCCAAAACCAGCATCGTTAAGCACAATCAGATAAAAAACAGCCAAATTGCGTTAGATATTGGTCCGGAAACCATCTACCTCTTCCAGCAATACTTAATCCCCGCCAAATTAATAGTCTGGAACGGCCCTTTAGGTTACTTTGAATGGGCCCAGTTTGCGAAGGGAACAGTAGAAATAGCCCGTTTTCTAGGAAAGTTAAACGCGCTCAAACTCGCCGGAGGCGGAGAAACTGCTGCGGCAATACACAAATTTGGAGCAGAACACAACTTCACGCATCTATCTACTGGTGGCGGAGCTTCATTACAATTCCTCTCCGGAAAAAAACTGCCCGGAATAGAAGCTTTGGAAGAGAATTGGAAAGAGTTTGGAGGTAAAAAAGTGGGGCTAAGTTTGGGGGAAGAGTCTGGAGTAAAAAGATAGAAAATTACAAAAATCACAAAGTTTATATATTTTTGTAAGTTTTGTAAGTTTTAAAATGATAAAACCTAATCCTTTTACTCCCAAATCAGGAATCGAACCTAAAATATTCCTGAACCGAACAGAAGAAATCAGTTTGTTTTTGGAAAAGATCAAAGAAGCAAAAGCTGGTTTACCCAGCCACTACATAATAAATGGTGAATGGGGTATTGGTAAAACAACTTTATTAAATTAATGAAAGAATTTCTGAAAGGGACGGGAGTAAATTTTTCAGATAAAGTTACTGATTTAGTTTTTGAATTCACTCAAGGTCATTTGTTTGAGATTCATGTTTTATGTTTTAATTTGTATAATTGCGAGATGGAAGGAGAAGTAGGTTTACAACAGTGGAATAAAGGATTAGAGAAAGGTTTGATGTATTTGGGAAACTCTGTATTTGATAATTATTTGTCAATCTCACAAAGAGAAAGAGAACTTCTTGCTGCTTTGTCTTATTTTGATAAACCAGTTGAATTAATTAAAATTATCCAAAAATGTAAAGAATTAAAATTAGATATTAACAGCATTAGCCAATATGCTAGGAGATTGGTTGAAAAGAAGATAATTTCCAATCCGTCAAGAGGCAATTATTTTATTGAAGACCGATTGTTTAGAGAATATGTAAAGAATTTTCGGTAAAAGCAATAAGAAAATTACAAGAAGTTTGGGGGTAAAAAATGAAGCCTGAGCCTTGCTCGGAAAAGAACCATAAGAAGAAAAAAAGAAAGCAAGCTGATAATTGGGAAATAGATCCTGAAGGAGACCATCCCGTACATGAAAAATATACTAAAATGGAGCCGGTCAAAGAAGGCTAACTGGATTTTACCCGCAACAATAGTTTTTATTCTCTTCCTACTGATTACTTCTTGTACTCTTTCATCACCTTCTCTTTCACCTCCACCCTCATCTCCATCCTCGCCATCTCCTCTTTTACCGCCTGCTCTTTCCTCATCTAACCTTGCCTTAACCAGCACCGCTTTTCCTAACGGAGGAAATATCCCTTCTACTTACGCCTGCGATGGAGCTAACCTTAATCCGCCACTGTCCATTTCTAATGTTCCTCCTACTACCCTAAGCTTGGTCTTGATTATGGACGATCCGGATGCAGTTAAAGTTGCCGGGAAAGTATGGGATCATTGGCTCGTATGGAATATCCCTCCTGAAACTACTGAAATTATCGAAGGAAAAGAGCCTACCGGAATACACGGAAAGGGAACCAGTGGAAATCTTAAATACTCTGGCCCCTGTCCACCAGGTGGAGAGCATCATTATTTCTTTAGGATATATGCTCTCGATTCTCTGCTAGCGCTGGAAGAAGGAGCAACCAAGTCCGAAGTATTAACTGCGATACAAGGCAAAGTAATCGCACAAACTGAATTAATGGGAAAATATGCTCGAAAGCCCTCTTCTTGAATCTAATCTCATCCTAATCTCAGCTCCACTTCTTTCCCCCAGCTTTCCCCCACCACCTGCCTGAACCGCTCTTTGGCTTTCAACTGCAGTGATTTTCTGTCTTCAATCTCTTTTCTGATTTCTGCCACAACATTATTCAGGCGCTTCAGCTCATCTTGGTAATGCTCCAAGCGGTAATTCAAGTCGTCTAATTTCATCTGCAGAGAACGATTAGGGACAACCTGCTCAATCTGTAAATATTTGCGGCGCAGCTCGCAATAATCCTGATGCAATTTTCTTAATACGCCTAGGTTAGTCTGCTCCACTCTCTCCCTCAGCAACGCAATGTCCTTGTCATCTACTATGAATTTCCCTTCATTGATGGCCATCCATAATCTTCTTACTACGCTCATTATCATCAGCTCATCATCTTCGTAAAACGCCTGGACAAAACTTTGGGCATAATCCTGCAACAGAGAATTGTCCGGCTCGGATTGAGAAAACTTTTCCAGATACGGGACTAACGGGGAGAAAAATACCAACAGCTTTTGCTTGGCATCTTCCAACGCCGGAGTTACCTGCTCTAATTGTTTATCTCTGTCTTCCATGAATTTATAATCCTTATCCTCCTTAAACGCAGCCAACTCATGCTCTTTTTCTTTAAGGCTAAGTTTAGTATCCTGAATCCGCTGCTGGTTGATATTGATGCGTTCTCCCAATTGGGTTAATTCTTCGGCAGAATCAATTAAAACCGAATTAATCCGTTGTAATAGAGCAATCTTATTCCATCCCGTATCATTAAATTTCTGCTCAAAGCCATCGCGCAGTACATTTAATTCTATCATCTCTTTCCATAGTGGGTTGCTGGCAGAGCCATTGCTAAGAGCATTATCTGATGCATCCAATGCCTCCAGCAGTTCTTCGCTGAAGGTTCCTTTCTCTATTTTTTCCAGCAGCAGGCTGGTGCGTTCTTTAAGTGCACGATTGAACCGGGAGATGTTGGTCAAATTAAGCGGATGTTTGGTGTTAAGCAGTTTAACTATCCCCTGTGCTTGAGAGAACAAAGAGTTTATTTCACCTACCGAAGTATATTGCAGCTTAGAAAAATCAACTTCCTCCTGCCACCTAGTTAGCTTATTGTCTAATCTCCAGCGGTAATCTTTAAGTTGAGTGAGATAATTCCCCAGTTCTGATTCTAAATGGGTGGAAGAAAGCGTTTCTGCTTCACGCTGTTTTATCCATTGCGGAAGCTGGTCTAAAGAGATTTCTTCTATTACTGGTTTGGGAGGTTCTTCTACTTCAGGTTCCTCTTCTTTCTTGCTGAATATCTTTTTGATTCTGCCCACAGTACACCCCTGAACATTCTCAAGAAAGAGAGTATTTAATGATTTCTATACGGGAAGATAAGGGTTGAAAAGACAATCCACCTACAAATCACTTCCCCGCCGCTATCTCGAGCACGTCACGATGCTTTAACACCCCATCACCCTTCTTATTTTCCCATTTCCATTGGATGCACGATAATCTCTCTGGCGCCTTTTAGGCCTAACTCTACTTCATCTCCGCCTTCCAACTCCAAGACATCACTCACTTCTTTAGGAATGCGTAAAATTAAATTACTTTTTGCTCGGCTTAACTTAAGATGGTACTTCATTTTCTGTAATCTATTCAACAAAAGAATTTTTTCAACTCTCTCAGGATTGTAATATATCTCTCCACAACTACATTCCCAGCCATCAATATCATAATTATTAAATTTTAAGTGCTCTTTATATTGAGCTATTTTTCCACAAGCGCATTTCATTCCTTTCATTTTAATCACCTTAATGTTTGGTAAATCGGCCAACATGGATAATTAGCCATACTTCCTCATTGTAGAGATAATTAAACGACCTGACCACAACCACGTTATACGTTTTGCTTCCTCGGTTCAACCATCTTTCTTCTGTATCTTTGGCTCTTTTTCTGGGAGCATCGTACCCATTTTCAAGTATCTTCTTGCAATAACACAGCATTAATCCATACTTGAATAATTCTTCTGATGCTGATTTTGATGGAATCAGTCTTAGCCCTTTATAGCGGATATCAAACATACTCTATCAACCTCTGTCGTAAGAATATGTTACTATTAATAAATGTTTTGGTGGAATTTATCAAACTCACTTCCCCGCCGCTATCTCGAGCACGTCACGATGCTTTAACAGGTATTCTTTCCCAATCGTTCGTTTAGTCTTCACATCTTTAGCGCAGATAAAATTCTTTCCAAAATCGGTATGCAGTTTGTACGCGAAATCCAACGCCGTACTTTTAGGAGGCAGCAAGAAACAGTCTGGTAAAACTCTGCCGTCAGAATCTTCCAATTTGCTCACTCCTCCAGGAAATATCGCCAAATATCCCAGCAGTTCAAATACCGCTGCATCCAGCACTTGCTGTACACCAGTAGAGCCGAACTTCTTAAGTACGTTCTCACGGATGAATTCCAATGCTTTTTTCTGCGCCGGATTTAATTTAGCCTCATCTTTAATTATAAAATCTTTCTCTCCGGGAAGATATTCGATCAGCCCCGCCTTATTTGCTTCTTTCAAGGCTAATTCGCTTTCCGACGAGCAGCCTACAAACTGCCGGTCTGGAAACTGCTTCACTAACCGCTGGAAATTACCTTCTCCAGCAGGGATATCAATCTTGTTGCAGGCAATCAGCATGGGCTTAGTTTGCTTTCTTAAAGATACCGCTAGATTCTTCAGCTCTTCGTCACTCCAGGTATCCGGATGCTCCCGGTCTAATCCTAATTTTTCCAGGGTATTTTTTACCATATCTTCAGTAACTTTCAATCCCGATAACTGCTTGCCTAGCGCAATATGAATCTCTCCTTTTTCCTGAATAACAGTTCTGGCAAACTTCTCCCAGCCTTTCTTTAATATTCCTAAATACCACATATCCAATTCCACTTCTAAGAATAAAACATCATTCGCCGGGTCATAACTTCCCGAAGCAATCGGCTCGCCTTTTTCATTGGTGCTCCCAGCTACGTCTATTACATGAATCAAAGCATCGGCTTGGCGTAAATCGTCGAGAAATTGGTTGCCCATGCCTTTCCCTTCATGCGCTCCTGGGACTAATCCGGCTACGTCAATCATCTGCACTGGAATGAAACGCTTTCCTTTCGTACAAAATCCAGTGCGGGGGTTGCATTGCCGCTTGAATTCTTTATCCACGCAATCCACTCTTACGAAGCCAACCCCCTCGTTAGGATTAATCGTAGCAAAAGGATAATTAGCAATCAGCACATCAGCTAAGGTTGTCGCTTTAAAAAAAGTGCTTTTTCCAGTATTGGCTTTTCCTACGACTCCGATGATCATTTTAATGGTTAATTTAGGAGGTGGTTTTTATGCATTTTGGTGGAAAAAGTGATTTTGTTAAAAGATTGATGGAGAAATGAAAGCTTTTTAAACTGAAGAGTAGTCACACAGGGAATGATTGAAATTGTTAATCTGGTAAAACTGATAGAAGAGTCAGATTTTGTACTATTAGATGCTTCTATTTTCCCCGGCAACCGGCACTACGAAAAGGATTTCATTAATGCAGGTAACACTTTAGAATTAGAACAGCTCTGCCCTGAGATAAAGAATTCACTTGAACAATGGTCTTGGATGAACAAAAACATAATCCCGCACCACCGAGTTTACACTATTCCTGAAGTAGTTGAAGAGTTAAAATTATTTCGCAATATTTTGCTATCAAAACATCGTCACTGCAGACAGTTTGGAATACATAAAAAATATCGCCGGATGATGAGAAATAAAGTAGAACCATGGGCATATAACCCCGAAATAGACGAAGAAATGAACTATCAGGATAATTTTAGATATAAACCCACGACAGGATTAACTCTACTTGACGGGTATAGTCTGCAGGTAACTCACGCGATTAAAACGATTAAACAGTATATTCCACAAGGATATGAACTCCCTAAACTTACTAAAGAAGATGTTTCTGCTACTGATTATCACGTGGTAGAAGCAGGCATAGAATACTTAATAGCACATCCGAATACAAGAACAGGCATTCTTACCCGTGATACACACCTAATTCAGATTTTAGACTATTTCTTAGATCAAAACCCGCCTCTGCCTGCGGGGGAAATTGGGATATATCGGTTCACTTCAGGAAAAATCTGGGAGACTGGCACGGGGGTACTTAGAGAAGCAGCGGTAAGTGAATCAGAGCCTCACAAAATGGTGATTTAAATTTAGGAAAAGCAGTAAACCCTTAGAAAAATGACTTGAACAATGCTAGCCCAACTCAAAGCGCTTTCCTCAGGACTGGAAGGAGTAGTAGTCTACTTAGACCGGGCTACACACTTGGGCCGGGCTCCTTCTGATCCAGAGAATGGAATCCGCAAGCCTTTGGATTTTTCTGCGCATACGCACCGGCCACTTCCGGTGGAATTTTATCAGGCAGAAACCTTAATCGCGGTTGATCCCCTCTATCAGTATGTTTCCCGCAATCACGCTTTGCTTGTGCCAGAAAGAGAAAAGTACTATCTGGCTGATCTCAACTCTTTGAATGGAACTTATGTAAAAGGGAAAAAAATTAAAGAAAAGACACCTCTAGAAGAGGGAGACGTTTTTTCTTTAGGCTCAGCTCATAATAGTTTAGGGGTGCAACTTTCGGTGCATTATCTCCCGGCACTGCCCACTAACGCTGCTTTATTGGTGGGTTATTCGGGAGGAAGTCTCCGAGGCGTTCCTACTGATATGGGTGAGATGAAAAAGTTTTTGGAATCCCGCAGGGGGTTTACCGGAAATGTGGCTCTTCTCCTAGAAGGATTTTCCACTTCAGAAAATTTGTTTTCCTCTTTAGAGCAGTATAAGCGCGCTCTTACTGAAGAATCACTGTTGGTTTTTTACTTTGCCGGGCATGGAGACCCTTGGAATGGGCTGCAGCTGCAGGGAGGCTATCTTTCTCCTCAAATGCTTTATGCCCATTTGGATAATATTCGAGGAAATAAGGTGGTAATTATAGATTCCTGCCATGCCGGAACGTTTCTGGAGAAGCAGTTTCTTCCCGAGAATACTCTGGTATTTGCCGCTACCCATGCCGAGAAAGTAGCTTACGAAGGCTATCACGGCACATTGGCTAATCCGGCGTCCATGGGACATTTTACCCGCGCCCTGCTGAAAGTTCTGGAAGGGCATCCGCAGCGTATAGATTTAAAGAGGCTGAGAACGGAGGTGGGAAAGAATTTCCGATTGGCTCGGCATGGCCAGGAGCCGGAAGTAAAAGGAAGAACTATCTTTTTGCCGAGTAAAATAAACTTGCCGGCACAGAAGTGAGTTGAACCCATTCCAATAACTTTTATCCAATCACTTTTATAAACCCTAACCACTTTCCGTAATCCATGCCCGCCTTCAAATACAAGCAGAAATGCTCCCGCTGCAAGAAGAATTATGTTATCGTCACCTGGAAAAATAAATTTCCTCTCTGCTACGACTGCCAGAAAGGGGGTATGCAGGGAGAAATAACTGACCCAAAGCTGAAGAAGCTCTTGGACATTCCCGAAGAATTCTATCATGAAAACTCATTTCTGCGCTCTATAAAGATAAATGCATTGAGATACGGCTCTCTGTCGGAAAAGCAAATAGAATACTTCCAGAAAAGCGCCGATAAGATGCAGAAAGAGAAAGAAGAGCTTCAGAATAAGCTTTCTCCAGAAACGAAATTTAATTTGGCTCAATCACCGTCAGAGAAGAAAGGGAAGAAGAAAATTAAACTGCCCAAAAACAAGTCCACTTCCTGACCAATTTATCGCTAAACTAGTCCGGTTTGGGACTAAAACTAAAAGATAATTGAAAAAAATAAAAACAACCCTACTCCTTAAAAAACGCTTTATACAGCAGATAGCCGCAATAAATATCTACTTTAGAAGCGACTTCGCAGGTGGAATGCATTCCCAGTACGCAGGGACCGGCATCCACGCAGTTCATCCCGTAGCGAGAAAGATACATCCCAATCGTTCCGCCGCCGCCCAAATCAATCTTTCCCAATTCGCCGGTCTGCCACGGAATTTTATTCTTGTCCAAAATACCGCGCATGAACTGCATATACTCGGCACTGGCATCATTAGTGCTATACTTTCCGCCGCCGCCACCATACTTCTCTACCGAAACTCCTCTTCCCAGCACTGAAGCATTAAGTGGATCATTCACATCTTTAAAATTAGGGTCAACTCCTGCCGTAACATCAGCAGAAATAGCATTAGACTTCTCCAACAAGCTGCTGGTAGAAATATCCTTACCAGTGAGCTTCAGGAAATCGCAGCAGAAATTCTTCAGCACAAAACTGGCTGCTCCCGTATCTCCGGTAGAGCCGATCTCTTCTTTATCCACAAAAAATCCTACAGCGGTATGTGCAGGAGCATTTACTTCCACTAACGCCATCAATGAAGAATACACGCACACTTTATCGTCCTGTCCGTAAGTTCCAATTAAAGCTCGGTCAAAGCCAATATCAACCGGATGCCCTGCCGGAACTAACTCTAATTCAGCGCAGGCAAAGTCTTCCTCAGTGATTCCGAACTTATCGTGCAGGTGCTTAAGCACACTAAGCTTAACCTGCTCTTTGATTTTATCATCATTTATCGGAATATTACCTACCAGAATATTCAACTCTTCTCCCTCTACCACTTTGTCTGCTTTTCTTTCCATCTGAGTCTTGGCCAGATGCGGCAGCAGATCTGGGATAATAAATTTTGGGTCAGAACCTTCTTCGCCGATAGAAATGGTCATCTTCTTCCCTTCTTTGGTAAACACCACTCCATGCAACGCTAACGGAGTATTAACCCAATGGTATTTCTTAACTCCGCCATAATAATGCGTCTTCAATAATGCCAGACCCGATTCTTCAAATATTGGCAACGGCTTCAAATCCAATCGCGGAGAATCCACATGGCTGCCTACTAATTGCAGTTGTTCTGAATTCTTTCCCACAATAGCTGCAATAACACACTTACCTTTAATATTCTTGAATACTTTATCTCCTGCTTTGAGTTTGCTGGCATAAGCCATATCTTTAAACTCATGTTTTTTCAGAATAGCAATTATGTTCTCTACGCACCGGCGTTCAGTCTTGCTGGAATCCATAAACCGTTTATATCCCTCTCCAAAGCGGAATACTGCATCTCTATCCTTATCCACAAACTTATTCCAGCAGCTTTTTTTGGCCAGAAACAGCTTCTCCTGCAATTGCTCATTGGCAGACTTCTTATTATCCTCTTTTTTATCCATCAGTATCACCTCGGTAAATGTTATTGTTTTTAGTGATAAAATTAAAGAGTATTTAAGCGTTACTGCCCAAAATTAACCACCACCCTAATTGCCACGGTAGCATAACTGCCTTTGCCTAACCTAAAACTCACTTTAACCTTCTTCTTTCCGGGATTTAATTCATCCTTCTCTTCTTTTCCCACCACCAATTCTTTAACTTCAGCAAACCCTTTCCGTAATTCTCCTTCTAAAGTTAGCTGCGGAATTTGTTTGATAATAAAATCAGCATGCTCTAATTTCTCTTCTTGCATAAGCTCAACAATTATCTTCTTAATTTCTACATCCGCGTCTAATTCTTCCGCATCAAAGCCGATAATAGGTACATTTAACTCACTAAACTGTTCTGCTTTCTCCACAAATACTAACTTTCCTTGCGAATAATCTTCTTCTTTCATTACTTTACCTTTCTTACGCAAGTATCGAGCTAAAGTTTCGTTCCACATCCGGCTTTGGTAAGAATTAACATACAAGCGCAGCAATCTCATCGGCACTTGTTTTAATGCCCCTACAAAATCAGTGGGAATTTTCTGCAAGTGCAGTTCACATTCTTTACTATGTTCCAATTTTACTGCGGTTTTGAAATCTTTTCTCACTAAAGCTTCGCCTCTTTCTACATTACTCTTGGAAAAACGCTGCTCGTCGAAGTAGTTGGGGAAATATTTTATTGGCATAATGATTTCTTTATTCAGATTTCTTATTACAATTTCAAATTTATTTCCACCTAGATCACCTAAAGCAATAGGCGCATCTCCATAGCCTAGAAATTCGATAGAGATATCACTCAGCCTAACCCCAAGCAATTTATCTTTACTCGTTCCATAAACTGAACATACCTGCTCGGTAACTGCTTCTTTATCTTTATTTCCGGCAAAGCCGAACTGGGTTTCTTTCAGGTTCAGTTTTTTAGCAAGGTAAGTCAGAGCAGTAAGCGTATTGTGGCCTCTTTTTTTAAGTTTGAAATAGAGGTATCTGCCATTCGGCTTAAGTTCTACCTTACTAATTTCTTTAACGATAAAGTCCTCTGGAAGCTGTTTAAGTTGGTAAGCCATGGGATTTAGGAAGAAAAGGTCCATTTTTTATAAGAGTTACTGCAAGAAAAGTTTCTGCCCCTAATCACTTCAACTAGAACCACTTCAAAATAATAAACCACAAAGAATATAAATACTGCTTCTTCACCATCTAAACTATGATTATTGATTTATCCAAACCACGCGAACAATACTTCCAGGATGCAGATGCAACTGACATCATGCGCCGTTTTGTGCATAAAGAAGAAGGAAATATTACTGTAGCGGATTTGCGCCAGCTTAATACTGAAGGAAAAGTCGTGGTTGCCACCACTGAAAGCGATTTGGAGCAGCTTATTGTCGGGGAAGAATATACGCCCGATTCTGGGTTAGCCGTACAGAAAATAAAAGAATTGGGGCCGGGGCAATTGCTGGTTCTCCCACAGTATTATCGCATAGATTACGAAGGGGTGCGGCAGGCGGTCGTTTATTCTATAGATACGTTAGTAAAACTGGATTCAGTCGAGGTAAAACGGGAGTTGCTTGGTCCAATAGTTCCTGCCGGAAAGCTCTCTGCACATAGAAAACAGCAGGAGCAATGGCATCCAGAGAAAGTAATTGGAGCTGCATTCAATTACCTGCACGAGCATCCTGAAGAATACCTCGAAAAAACCTTGTGCTGTTACTCCTGGTATGCCAAAGATGCTCACCGGGAAATTGTTTCGCTCATGAGAGCCATTAATGGGGCGGAGTTAAGAGCATTTCAGAATTATGCTGCATTTAAACTAATGCCTAAAGTGCTGCGGAAAGAGCTGCGCACCGGAAAAAAAGCGCGTGACCAGAAAGAGCTGACTCCAGAACAGCTGGAACGACGAAGAAAAAAACTGGAGCGATACGAAAAACATATCCATGCTAAAAAGATAAACCAAGAAATTGAGCAGCTGCAAGTAGACTTTTCTGATCTGATAGAGCCGATAGCTATTCCCTTTGCCCATTACAGCGGAAGGCTCCTGCGTGTTCCTTCCCGCTCCCGTCCGCAAGAGCCTTATAAACATATGAAATTAACTAACCTGCCCATGCTCCCCCGAGAGGATAGTACTGCTTACAGCGTAGTGTGGGATGTGCGCGGAAATTGCGTGTGCGAGGACAAAACTTACCGTAGCGATAGACGCAGAGAATCTGCCAGCAGGGGAAGAGATGAAGAATTCTTCTGCGCCCATGAAATTGCAGCATTATATTCGCTAAGAAAGATCTATGAAAGCAATCCTGAAAAAAATATTCCGTTCCTGCCATTTGTTATCCCCACCAGAGAGATGATGGACTATCTGGAAAAGCTAAGGCATCAAACCATAATGATTACGTTTGACTCTGCCACGGAAAGAGCATCCAAACGAGCTTTAAACCACACTGAGATGGAGAATTTAGTCTGGAAGAAAGTAGTGGTGGATGGTTATGAAGCTAATTTCACTACCGACATCAATAAATTCAAGTCACAGAGAGTAAACCCGGATGATTATTTGATTAGGTTTCAGAGGTGATTTTCCCTTAGAAAAGTATTTGTTTAGTCTGCAAAGACCGTTTTTTTATTCTTTTTAAAACAAACATCAAATAAGTTAAAGACGTCTGCCCTTCCGAGCAATAAAGGCACTTCTTCAACCAGGGCCCAGGCAATCCTTGTTTCTAATTCTTTTTCTCCAATCCGCATCTTTATCTTTTTGATTATTATTGGGACTCCCCGTTCTCCAACCCCTTTAATTTCAGTAATCTCCTCTTCATCTCCAACTTTGAACCCAAACCAGTCTCCTACAGATTTAGGAATTAATGAAACGTCGGCCCCAGAATCAACATAAAGGTGCTCAGCCACTTCCTTGTCTTCATGTATTAAAAACACCCTCGCTACTGGCCTTAAAATTGAGCCAAAAATTTTGCTTTCCTCTTTTTTAAAATCAAATTCTATTTCCATTTTAAAATCAAGGCCTCTTCTTTAGGAATTTTTGCCAGAGTGGGAATCATATTCGGAAACTTCTTCTTTGCCTCTTCTAAAACTTCTTTGGCATTATCCCCGCTAGCTACCACTTTCTCACCTACAATAGCAATATATTTACCGCCATATTTACTTAAATCCGCTTTCACATAAAATTCAAATTCTGTACTCACCATTTTACCTTCAATTTGATAATAGTTCAATCTTATTAAACCTTTCTCTCAGAATTAACTATTCTTTAGGCCGTCAATCTGCTCTTCAAAATCTTTCATGGCTTTGGTTTTATCTATTTTTTCTTCCCGATATGCTCTTGCAAGCAATTAGATAATTGCGCGTGGTATAACTTTATTAACGCAATTATCTTTAGTTCAGCTCAATTCACATTTTGACCACGCCGAGCTAAACAAACACCTTTTCACTCAAACTTAAACTCCATAAACACCATCCTCGCGTCATGAGGGTCGTCGAAGAAAATCCTGCTTTTGCTTTTTCGGAAGAATTCAAATGCAGCTCCTTCGCCACTTTTTATTTTCTGGTGATGCACTTTATGCGCCGGAAATCCACGGCCTTTCTGCTCTATTCCCACAATAAAGCCCTTGTGCCCCAGCCATACATGAAACTTATACGGCGCTTTGTATTCAGAATGGTTTAAGCAGTTAGAGCCGGCTTCGTTCAGGAAATAAGCCAATTCATCCTGCTCGTTGTGATTCAGCCAGTTGTAATGGTCAAATTTGTCTTTAAGCACCTCAGAATAATGCCCGTTCAATAAATCTACTACTTTCCATTTCATTTCCCCATAACGCTGAATGATTCCATCAAAGTCATGCTTAGCTGCATCTTCTTCATCTTCATGAATCGGAAATTCGTGATGCTCCTTTTTATAATTTATATGACTCAACGCTTCCATGAAGATACGCTCAAAGTCGAGGACCATTAATCTTGAGAAATACATTCAACCATTTAAATTTTTGCATAAGATTTATAACATATTAAGGTTCTGACGACCATAATGGGCCGGTAGCTTAGCTTGGTACTTTGTGCGGGTGCAAACCTCGTGCGAAGCGAGAAAGAGCGCGAGACTCTTAATCTTGAGGTCGAGGGTCCGAATGCTAATTTATTAGTGCGGAAGTCCCTTCCGGCCCGCTTTTATTTAATGGAATGTATGGGATGTTTCTATAATAGAATTATCTGTATCTGCACTAACTAAACTAGTTATTACATACACTTTTCCATACTGCTCCACGACGGCATTGAACTCTTTTGCAGGAAATCTTCCTTCTGCCAAGCTCATTAGCTGGTCAATCTTAGCTCGATGTTCTGGAGGAACATAATTCGCAGTTGCATGTTCTTTCATCTCCGCATACAATCTCGCTACAAAAGTAATCTCCGGAGGGAACTTTTCGAGGGTAAAATAATCCCGGAACACTCTTTCCATCATCGCCGTATGTGAGCAGACCATCTCCATCGGAGAATAATATCCGATTCTTGGCCCCAGAAGCATAGCTGATTTATCAATCCCTACTTCATTAGCATTGTGGTGATAACTTCTCTGGCTAATATCAGCAGTGTTTAGGGTTAGCTCTTCTGCTTTCGGAACATACACTAACCCTTTCGCCTGAAGCGGATGAGAATACTCGTGCAGGGTGAGAAAAGGCAGGCACGCTCTAAGCAGAGGGGTATCTTCGTCTTTCCCCAAGTTCAGAAAACCGGTAAATTCCGAAGGCAGTTTTAGCAGCAATTTCTGGCTTAACTCTATACTCTGCCTCTGCTCCAATTTCTGTTCAAGCTTCAGGCTGCATCCTAAGGTCATGCTCATGGTATAGCTCCTCTCTATCGTAGCCGATGCTTCCATAACTCCCATCTGGTTCGGAAAAGCGAACAGTGGAAGGCAATTTTATCCCCATCTCTTCTGAAACTGCCCGGCGTATTCGGGATACCAGTCCTAACATCTCCCGATACTCCATATTTTTAGTTCTCTGGATTAGTTTTTCAGCCTCATTTAAATCTATCGCCGAAGGATCCATTCGGGCTAAAACTTCTTTAGCTTGATCCAGATAGTCAGTAGCTTCGCTAAGCATCTCTGAATTAATCTCCCGGCTTAACCAGCCTGAATTGGCGCGTGCTGACGGGCAATTCTTCATGATTGTTTTTATAGAAGTGTATCTTAACGCTTCTTTTATTAATTCCCAATCCTGATACTGCGCTCCCACTTCTGCTGCCAGTAAAGGTTCATTAGCTCCGAATTCAGGTATGACTTTCCGGCGGATAGTTTCATCTTCTTCAAACAGAAGGTATAATAATTCATATTCCCCTTCTCTTAACAACCGGTCTATCGGCCTGATTTCTTCCATCCCTTTCACAAACAGCAAGTCATATCTTTTGTTCTCAATAAGAATATCGGCAATTTCTTCCAGCTCTTGGGCTTCGCCGGAATATTTGTCTGCTAATTTCTTGAAGTCTTGGAGTGTATAACTTTCTTTCCGAAGATTATGCTTCAAGAGCTCTTGTTCTGGAATTAGTACTTCTTTCTCTTTTCGTATAAATCTCCAGCTGTCCTGCACTACTAAAGAAACTAACTGGCACAAGTCCATTCCGGTTTCCAAGGCTGCTTCTCTTAAAGTGAAGGATTCCATTTTTGACTAAGTTATAGTTTTATGAAAATGATAAAGCCCATACCGGTGCATTTCTTTAATTTTAAGGAGGCATTCTTTCTCCCTCTCTTTTTCGGGTTACTCCCATCATATCCGAATAAAACCAATTTCCATTAACCGTTTTGTACTTGTATTGGTCTATTCTTTTTACACTATAATCGTTTTTATCCAGAAGACCTAGCACCTCTTCCAGGTTCATCTCCTTTCTGAAGAAATTCACACCCAGCACGCTTCCTTTGGGGTTTAATAACCTCCTCTCGGCAAGCTGCTGGAAATAATTGCTTTTCCCTTTAGTATAAGGCCCGTCAAAATCTAACATCACAATATCAAAAGGAGTAGAAGCATCTTCGAGAAAAGAATACAGGCGAGTGTATTTAAGCTCTATCCCTAAATCCAGGCTTTTAATCATCTCATAAACCTCAAATTCCCTTTCCAAGCCGGTAATATTCTCTTGAGGAATGCCCAAAGCGTCGTAAACCTGTAATACTTCCAATGCCTCCGGACCGGGAAGGCATAACACTAACTTTTCACGAGTGTTCTGTGGAGTTAATTCCAAGTTAGCCTGAATGAACTCTTTCCATATTTCTCTCCATCTGGTTTTGGCCGGATGATTGTATTTAGCTTTGTACCCCTGCAGGCGTTTCTCACGGCCATATGTGCCAATAGCATCCAGGGAAGGCATTCTTTCTTCTTTTATTCTACTCAAAATGGCAGTGAAGTCCTGAGCATCAAACGGTTGCAGCAATTCTGGACTGAACTGATGGCCTTCTTTCCTGAGAAGCGCAGCCAGTTCTTCTTGTGGTGTAATTCCGGCTGTTGCAACTGGGGGTTTGTTCTCTTTAGGTGTATCATTACTATTTTCTTTTTTTCCAGAGAGCAGCCGTGAAACTAAAGTGCAGATATCCACACCTGAATTAATAGCAATTTCTCTTAGAGCTTTGTAATTCGCTGCCGGAGCGGCGGGAGCAGGAACAGCATGACCGCTAACTACTTCAAAATCTTGAAGCCTATACCCCAACTTATCTACAATCACTTTCAATTTTTCCAGAGGTGGCGTATCTGGACATCCGCGTGAATTATTCTGGGCATAGGCAGAAATTCTGCATTCAATCCCAGACACTGCGCTTAATTCGGGCCAACTTACTTCCCTGCGCTCTTTTTCTTCCCGCAGGAACTGGGCAAAAGTAATTTTTCTTTCACCATTCACATAATAAACTTGGCGGGGCATTTTTAGTGTGAAGTTCCATTGCTGGATGCAGGATAAAAAGGCTCAATCACCTGGCGAAGCGGAGCCGGGAGTGTAGCAGGCAAAGTGGTGGCTAAAGAGTACACCCAGCCTTTGGTCGTACCTTCCTTTTTTTGAATCACGCCCTGTTCCACTAACCGGCCTAAGTTCGCCTCAAAGGCTTTTCCATCAAACCGGCCTTGGTAAAAACTGGATACCAACCTTCTCAGGTCATCATCGCCCATGACCTTCGCACCATAAAGCTTTCTTGTACTTGGCTTTAATCCTTTATCCAAGATAACACAAACCATTCCCAAGTCCAGCCCGGTATTTTCTACTTCAGTTACAATTGACGGGGAATATTTTGCATAATACTCCTTATCCGGAGAAGTTTCTTTCAGTCGTGCATCTCTATCTCGGCGAAAAATAGCCTTCCTCAGCACTCTATCTACGTTTTCCAATGCTTCAGTGCTAGTAAAGTTCTCTGGTGTTTGTAAAAGATTGTAAAAAACAGGAACCTCACCAGTAAATTCACCTGAAATTCTTCCTAAAGTTGAAGCCAGCTGTACTCTATACTTCTCAAAGTCGAATTTAGTTGTGAGTATTTCCGGCTTGGCTTGAAGTATTTTAGTAGTAGCATCCGTAGCGGTGCTTTTTGCTGCTCCAATTAATATCTTTTCCAATGCATCTATTCTTTCCACTCCCCCATCTGGCTCTAAATCGGGAAGTAATGCTCTAGCCCTCTCTTCATTTAAGCCGGCATACACTTTTAAGAGTTCTATTTTCTCTGCGACAGCTCTTTCTGACCTTTTCTTTTCCGCATTCTTCTCTGTAAATTGTGAATAATGGACATTCACAATTGCTTCCAGCTTAGCCAACCGCTCTCGATTTCCAAAGGTTGAAGGGCGGCACAAGGGGGAGAGCTCTTCCGGTATTTCTGTCGGATGCATTTCTCTTATCTTTGACCATACGCGAGCCAGCAACGGCAAGTAAGTCTCGTCAAAAGTATTTTGTTCGATATATCCGATACTACCATTAGTAATAGCTCTTATCTTAGAAGCATAACTTTCTCCCAGAGTTGATTCAATGGCTTTATATCGCCGTTCTATTTCTCCTTCAGGCAAAGGCGGTCTTGGTGGTCGTTCTACTGGCGTTATTGGTGCTGCCGGTACATCTGCTGGTGCTCCCGGAACTTCTGCTGGCGGAACGCCACCTTCGGCTTTACGTTTACCGCTTCTCTGCTGGTCAAAGTCAATTATGTTTTGTCCAGTAATTAACCTTCTCTTTCTTCGGGTAGAGTCTCCTTCAGGATACTGTTCCTCTACTAACAAACAAGGAAGCCCTTTCTTTGCTCTCTCTGCACTAGTTGCAATGACGTATAATATGGAACTGCCTCCAGCATACCCTAAAAACTCGGCAACTTTACCGGTGGTATATTTTTTTGAAGGATCTACTTTCTGTCCGTTGGAAAGGAGGTATTCTCCGGCTTCTTCCACTACTGCAATCCCACCGGCTTTATCTTCAGCAGCAACCTCAATTTTTGAAGTTCTGCCCGCTGCTTTCTTTCCTATCTGAACTAGGTATGCATCTAAACTGGACTTATCAATCTGCCAGGCACTTTTAGGACTGCCAAGATTTTTTCTGATCGCAGTAATCTTTCCTTGAGTAATATAATTCTGTATCGCCCTGCTAGTAACGCCAATGAATCCTGCCGCTTCCGCGGTGGTATAATAATCTCTCATTTCTGGTTCAGCAACTTTTTCTGCTACCGGCGCCCCTTCCACCTTTTTCTCCAAAGGCAATTCTGCGGAGGCTGCTTCTTCCGGTGCAGGTTTAGCTGTACTTACTTTTTGCCTGGCTAAATATTCATCAGTTTCTTTCTTAGGGAATCTCCATTCATGACCGCCCCTCTTTGAAGAATGCCGAGTTGCAGGCAGAGTTCCTTTCTCTGCGCGGTATGCCGCCCCTCGGGGAGTGATTCCTAACAAAGTTCCCAGTTCGGCAGTGGTATAGTAATCTCTTTCTTCAGTCGTTTCAGCGGTTTCTCCTGCGGCAGTCGGTACAATTGGTTCTGGTGGTGCAGCCGTTACCTTCGCCTCTAGTGTTTCTGCTTTCTTTCTTCTGTGCTTGTACGTTCCTCGGCTTCTGGTAGCAATGTAGGCGCTGACCGAACCATGATATTTCTCCGGCAGTTTAGCAGTTATTTCCGGATAAGATT
This sequence comes from Candidatus Woesearchaeota archaeon, assembly GCA_016214025.1. Classification (GTDB taxonomy): domain Archaea; phylum Nanobdellota; class Nanobdellia; order Woesearchaeales; family GW2011-AR9; genus JACRPH01. Next base: position 8,807 of record JACRPH010000072.1, on the reverse strand, counting down.
TTCCGGCTTTGACTTGAGGTAAAATAACTTTTTGTCGAATATAATCATCGACCAATCTATCTAAGTCTGCCTCTTCAACTAGAATTTTTCCCCGTTCGTCTTTCTTGGATTTAAGTTTGAACCCGGTTTTATGCTGCAGGTAATTTTTGGCAAATTTACTGGCAGGAAGGCCAACATCAATGGTAGAAGGAGCATACTTTACCTCCTCACCACAACCGCCTAAAGCTTGGTTAATACGGCGGCTGGCTTCCACTACTCCAATATAGCCTGGCTCGACCGTTACCTGAATAGCTCTCCGTTGATGCATTCCTTCATTTCTCAATAATTGTTCTAAGCTTTCCCGGTCTATCTGGTAAACCCGCCCGGTGGGGGAATGGCCTTTTACCAATTCTGCTTTTAATCGGCCAGAGTTAATAAGATCTTGAATACGGCTTTTACTTCTTCCGGTGAGGACCATCGCTTCACTGACGGTATACTCGCTTTTGGTCAATGTTGGAGTGGGTAAAGCCTCTGGTGCAGGAGGAGTGACTGATTGTGGAGTAACCGGAACTGCAACTCCTGCGACCACTGGTTCTTCTGCCGGTACCTCGGCTTTCATTAACTCTATGCCCCTCACTTTTGCATATCTTTCTACCTCTTCCCGGGGAATAATCCAAGGCACCCTGCCAGTTGTCCCAGATATCCGGCGTTTCTCTGCTTTTAATGCACCATTGCGAATAAAAGAACGAATATTGCCCCCTTCCCTTGAGAATCCCAATAATACTGAGGCTTCTGAAGCAGTATAGAAATCTTTGCTTGGAACTGAAACCGCAGCTGCTTCAACACTGGCTTCTCTTTCTTTTTCCAAGCCTTTCTCTAACTCCACTACCTCGAGCCAGATATTGGCTTCTTCATACTCATTAGGTGTTCCCTCAAACTTTAAATCCACCGTGCCGGGAATTACGGCTTTAAAATATCCGTTATAATCTTCCTGGCGGGGCGGAGCTTTATTTGCCAGTAAGTTGCCCATCAGCCATTCTAGAAGATTATCAGCAAGTGCAGCTTCATGATTTTTCTCATGGAAAGCCTGATATTGGGATGTAGTGATGGGAGCAATGATTGTGATGGTATCTTGCTTACCCACTTTCTCTCTGCTCACTAAAACCTCTAAGTTTAATTGTAGTTTCAACTGCTGGCGACGCCCTTCCCGAAGCTGAGCTAGGTCATGCGGTACTTTCAAAGCCTTCTGGATCTCAGGAAAATCTTCATTATCAGTATACACGGTAATAGTTCTTTCATCCGCAGAAATACTCTCTTCAGTGAGCAAGCCGTCTGTTTTCAGTTGGTGATACACTTTTTCCCGCTCTTCCAGCAAACGCACCTGTTCAGATAGTTCTTCTTTCAGAACCGCATCCATATCCGGCCCGGCCTGAGCCAGCTCCTGTTCCTGAGTAGAATATTGCTGTTCTAACTCTCTCAACTTAGCTTTTACGGAGTCTATCTCCTGCTGTAATTTTGCCTGCTGCTTTCTTCGTTCCGCTAAGTTAGAATCAACTTGAGTTAAGCGTTCTTTGATGGACATGTTGAAACCTCATACGGTTTTAGGACGTTTTTAAAGCGTTTAAGCGCCCCGGTATATAAACGTTACTATATAAAAGTAGTATTCTTCTGAGATTGGGGGGGTTCATGCTCTCAGAAGATAAAACTTAAGTTAATAGGGTTAATGCTTAGGGAATATAAGAAAACTAAGCTTATCTCACTAAACAGTGGTTAAAACAGAAAGATTTATAAATAGGAATAACTTTACACTAAAAATGCCCGAACGACCACGACCAACTGCGCCGATAATTATAGAAGTATGCGGCGGAAGCACTGGATATCAAGGACTAATTGAAAATCTCCATCACGGACTAGAAGAAACTCCTGCTTTGAAGCAATTCTATCCTCATCTGGATTTTGATGAATTGGTAGCCTTTGCAGCTTCTTCATGGAAGAGGAGGGACAAATATTATCATCAATTATTTCGTTTCCTGGAGAGTTCTCCTTCAGTGTATCAAATATTTTCAGAAATTTATAGTATCGGCTTTCCCTGGCTGAATAAAAACAAAGCAATTTCACCTCAACAGGAAGCCAAGCATCAGAAGTTGAACCCTTTCCAGGGAAGAGATTTAGAAGAGAGATTAAATGAAGCAGAGCCGGCTGCGGTGGAACAATTAATAAGGCAATTACAAGAAGAGCCTTGCGAATATGTGTTTGAGTGCCAGTATCATGAACGGAAAATGCTTCGAGGAGGAGACAATTACAAACTCGAGCCAATGCATTTTCATAACGTTTATCCCAAAAGAGGCAGAATTGTTCCAGGCTATGCTAAAGAAATCGTCCGAATATTTCAAGAATACCCGCGTGAATATGTTCCGTACGAACCCAAAACAATAGTTGCTCCTCTCTCCTCAACTGAACCACAACAAATAAGTCTGATTTAAAATGGAAACAAAAATTAAAGACATGCCGAAATTGGAATCGCCCTTAGTTAGAGAGCTAAACGAAAAGGATGAATATTTAGTCACCCCTGAGATTAATCCGGAATATTCCTGGGTGTTTGAAGGCAAAGAAGACGAAGTGCTGGCTACGGAAAAATTGGATGGAACTGATGTATCTATAGTGATAGAGAATGGAATGATAACTTCGATTTGGAACAGAACTGCCCGAATCCCTTTCTTCTGCAAAGGCAAAGAATTCATAATTGAAGGGGTATTGGAAGCGTTCCAGAAAGGATACACTGACTTGCCGGATGGGCAATGGTTTGGCGAATGTATCGGCCCGAAGCTGAATGGCAACCCCTATAAGTTAGAAAAACACCTGTGGCTCCCATTTAATACTTTTTGCAGAGAGCATCTTGCATATAAATCCTGGCACAAATATCCCAAAACGGTTGAAAATTTGAGGGGCTGGTTTTTCAAACCGATTCCAGAAGGGGGCATCTTTTCATTGTATCTGAGGAGAAAAGGAATAGAAGCACCTCCGGAAGGGATTGTATTCCATAATCTTAAAACCGGGCAGATGGCTAAGCTAAGATTGGATATGTTCCCCGAATGGAAAGGCAGAAGACATGGTGATGGAAGGAAGGAAGTTAAATCTGAACTTTAATCTTTCGCATCCTCCTGCTTCAGATGCATCTCTTCCCACAGCGACTGATAAGAAAACGCTTTCTGCTTCTCCCGAGCCTTCTCTTTTCCTTCTTTCAGCGCAATTTTCGCCATAATCAATTCATGCATTCTTTTCAGGAACTCCTGCTTGTCTTCAATCTTTATAATATCGCTGTAACCTTCCATTATCAGCCCCAGAGCAAACGGGCTGGGCAAAGCGGTATTTACCTCCACTACTGAAATCTCGCCCGATGTAACTCCTGCCACAATTTGCTGTGCATGCTCTGCATCCATCAAATCATCAAGAACCTCCCGACGGGCTTCTTTAAGGATAGGGAAATCGTTAGAAATGCGCTTGACTGCATTAAACAAAATCCGCGAATTAACCTGCATCCTGCCCACATTCTTCTTTCTGCCCATATATTCGCGCAGAATCATTAACGCCCGAGCCGCGCAATGCCTAAATCTTCTTTGCAGCACTTCGCTTCGCTCAATAGACTGTTCTAACACTCCCTGAAAATTCTCCTGCTTCACTAATTCAAATGCCCGCAAGGGATTAAACGTATGCTCAGACGACAAATAAAATCCATTATCCGAAATACCTACTTCTACATCACGATGCTGCGAACGGCCGATGACAAATGCCAATGCTCGGGACAAACAATCATTTACTCTTCTCCCCAACAGAGTGTGAAAGATAACATAATTCCTGCCCCGGTCAGAGTAGCTTTCTACCACAACCCGCTTATCCGAGGGAACTTTACTAAAATTATACTGCTCATAGAAATATTCGTAAATGCTCTCTGCAGAATTATCATCCACTTTAAGAAACTCATGGATAAACCCCAATAACTTTTCGCGGGAATACTTCGCCGCAAATTTTTCATCCACCAATCTTCTAAACCTGCCGATTTCCATCGCCAAATCGAACGATAATGGCAGCATTTCTGAAAACCAGCGGGGAACAGTAGGCGGGCGGTTAACTGAAGCTGATACTTGAGCCGTCATTCCCCTTGCAAATTTAAACATATATACGCTGCCGCCCAGAACAAATACATCTCCTGGTTTAAGCTTCTCCAGAAAGCCTTCGTCTATCATTCCCACCACTTGCTCTCCAACCTTAACTGTAACATAAGTCTCTTCCGGAATGGTGCCGATATTGGTCATGTAAATTATTCGCGCCATCTTTCCTTTCTTACCAATATTTCCGGTAGCTTCATCATACCAAATACGCGCATACACATGGCGCTCTTCCAAAGAAACATATTGGCCGGAAAGATATTTAATCACTTCAAAAAAATCAGCCCAAGTTAAGGTATGATAACAATAACTTTTCTTAATCAGCAGAAACAATTCATTAATGGGAATAATCTCATTTATCGCAATCCCATAAACCTGCTGCGCCAATACATCTAACGCATTCTTGGGCAGATGGATTTTATCTATCTTCTTTTCCAGCGCCGATTTCAGCAAAAGAGAACATTCTACTAGATCATCTCTATCCATCACGATAATACGGCCTTTTACGGTGCTATGGAGCTGGTGCCCGGCTCTCCCGCAGCGCTGAAGCAGACGTGCTACTGATTTCGGCGAACCCAAGCAGAGAACTAAATCAATGAACCCAATGTCTATGCCAAGTTCAAGTGAAGTGGACGAAACCACTGCTCTTAATTTTCCTTCACGCAGCTCCTGCTCCGTCTTAAAACGCGGTTCTTTTCCCAGACTGCCGTGATGCGCAGCTACGGTTTCATCAGTATAAATTGTGGGAAATTTTTCTTTAAGATTATGCACTACCCGTTCCGTTCCGCTTCTAGTATTAGTGAAAATTAAAGTAGTCTTATGCTGCTGCACTAATTCATGAATCAACTCATACATCCGAGAATGCAGATGCAGATAATCCGCCTCAATTAAATTCTTAACCGGGCTTACCACCTGCAGCTCCATCGACTTCAGGAATTGCACATCTACTATCAGGCAATCACGCGGCATATCTCCTTCGTAGCCGACTAAATATTGGGCTACTTCTTCCAACGGCGCAATGGTAGCGCTTAATCCGACTCGGGTAATTCCGGGAGAGAGCCGCTGCAAGCGTTCTAAGGTCAAGCTTAGATGCACTCCTCGTTTATTTTCTGCCAGCGCATGCACTTCATCTACAATAACCCATTGTATGCTATTCAATTTTTCTTTGAACTTGGGAGAATTTAGCATGATGGCTAAGCTTTCAGGTGTAGTTATCAGAATATGTGGAGTATGTTTTAACATCCGTGATTTTTCAGCAGGAGTAGTATCGCCGGTTCTTACGGCAATGCGAATACCTAATTTTCTGTGAGCAATGGTTTCAATTTCGTTTAAGGGATTAATTAGATTTACTAACACATCTGCTCCGAGTGCTTTTAGGGGAGAAACATACACGCAGTAGACTTTGTCTTCTAAGATACCTATCTCAGAGGAACTTATCAATTCATTGAGAATGGACAAAAATGCGGTTAACGTTTTGCCGCTTCCGGTGGGGGAAGATACTAAGATATTCTGCCGGCAATGTATCGGAAATACAGCAAATAATTGTGACTGGGTAAATGTTTTAAAACGTGAGAAGAACCATTGATTGATATAAGGATGCAGGATAGCTTTAATCTGAATTTCCGTGTTGGGGTCATTAAGGTAACGAATCATTTTTTTTTCAGCTTATCCAGAAACGACGATTATTTTTATAGGTTTGGGGAGATTATTTCGTTAAGCTCGTCTTCTTCCGTTTCTTCAGCGACACTTGGCTCTGCTGCTTCTTTATCAAAAGAATAAATCTCTATGAGCACTTCTTCCAGCACCTCCACATCTAATTTGTACTTGGCTGTTTCCCCCATCAGCTTAGCCACCCGGAGAGATAAGTCCACAGAAGCGCTTACAGAAATTTTCCCGGTCTGGCTTTCCCATCTTCTGCCCTCCCCATCCATCGCAAACGTTACATATGGAGTAGCCACCTGCAGCAGATCAAAATCGCTATACACTGGATGAGAAAGCAACCCTGCTCCGGTAAACTGCCAGTTCTGAAGCACAACTTCGGCCTTTTTTCCTCTGTTTTCCCCTCTTAACACCAGTCCTTTAGCTCTTTCTATCCGATAGCTCTGCTTAGGGTCTGCCCCGGAAATAAATTCATAGAAAAATAGCAGATTCCTCAAGTGATCTTCTTTCGTTAGCGCAGGATTAACCGGCCAGAATACTTTGGCTTCCTGAGGCAACTTGTATCCGGAAAAGACCTGCTTTGCTCCAGAATATAACGCAATATCTTTCCGGTTTAATTCCACGTTCGGTAAAACTTTTAACTCCAGCCGACCATACACCTTATTTTCCATAACCCTAGCCCCAGCTAAAGAAAGATATATAAAGATTGCTATGGTATAAAAGGCAAAATGACTGATTATGCCCTACTAAAAGCCAAATTCACCCGGGTTTTCGCTAACGTTCCTGAACCACTCAGAGAAGAAATCATTGCAGTAATAGATAATAATCCTTTTAGCTGGTATGCAGCATACGGAGAAATCGAACATAATACTAAAAACTCAGAAAAAATACTCCTGCAGCTCCAGAAGATAGGGGTGCTTTAAGATGGATGAAGATGTGTTTGTTTCGAACTGAGAGGCGACTTACGATGAAACTAATCTTGCTCGGCGCTCCTGGAAGCGGTAAAGGAACGGTATCAGATTTCCTCGCTAACAAATTTAAATTAAAGCACATCTCTACCGGAGAGATCTGCCGTGAAGAGATGGCCAAGAATACTGCCTTTGGAACGGAGATTAAGCACTACATGGACAAAGGCAATCTTGTACCCGATGAATTGATGATAAAAGTAGTAAACTCCACCATCACTGGAAAAGACGATTATATTCTAGACGGATTTCCCCGAACCATACCGCAGGCAGAAGCGATTATCTCCCAGAAAATTGATGCAGTGATTAATTTGGACCTTCCTGAATCCGCCGTAATTGAACGCTTGTCCGGAAGAAGAATGTGCCAAAACTGCAATTCCGGTTACCACATCAAATACATTAAACCAAAAAAAGAAGGCATCTGTGATAAATGCGGCTCCAAGCTGATCCAGCGCCCTGATGATACTCCTAAAGTCATTTCCGAGCGGTTCAAAGATTACCATACTAAGACCAAGCCTTTGGTAGAATATTATCAGAAGAAGAAATTATTGCATACCATAGACGCTTCTCCTCCGCCTGAAACGGTGCGCAAAGCAGTGACAGAGCTGGTGAAGGAGCTGAAAAGGAATTAAAATTTCAAACTAAAAAATTACACCTTAACTCCGGTCTTACAATACGGACAATACACACTTCTTAATCCGGAAAACATAAACGCTACAAACTTGTACTTGCAGCACGCACATTCAAAGCTTTTTAAGTTCATACTTTTTCACCGTTATAGATAAAATATCAATTAAAAAATAAATTTAATCTGATGCCAATTTCCAGATGGCTTTCATTCCCAGGATAATCGCTCCGGGAACCACAAACACCACGATGTTGCTCAGGATGCTGCGCAGATATATTCCCACACCGGGAATCAATCCCAGATTAACGATGCCTGCTAACATCAACGCAATCGATGCCACTAAAAATGGAGTGGTTTCTTTTGCCGTAAGATTGAACAATCCCACCAAGAATCCCAGAATTACTAATGTGGTAACTAATACCTCTGGAGCAACTACATTTCTGAAGAATCCCGCCACAATCGCAATCAATAACCCTGCGAAGAACGCATAATGCGCTACCCGATGTATCTCCATCTTTTCTTTCTTTAACAATGAATCTTTTTTTGCCATAAACTATCACCTCGGTAATAATATATGAGTAAAATTATATTGGTTTATAAATTATTCGGTGCAGTTACGCCAAATTTAAACCATTTACTCTAGAAAATGCTTCCTTACTGTGCCCCAATAGCCTTTAAAATCGTCCAAATTGTTAATAGCCGATTTAATATTCTTAGCGATTTCGGTAATATTCTTCTCACCGTACAGCTGATCTTCCACATTTTTAAGAGAAGTGCTCAATGCTTTTAGATATCCTAACATGCTTCGGGCATAATCCTGAAACATTGGACTTTGCAATGGGACTGACTCCATCTTAGACAGCTCTTTATCCAGCTTAACCCTAAAATCCCTGAATTTGAGACGAAAGTTACGAAAATCGGAGAAAGTTGCCCGAACCCACTTTTTCTCATCTGCCCGCATCAGCTCTGCGCGCAGCTCGCTATCCACAAATGAAGTTATTTGGCTTACTCTGCCCCACAATAAGTCTTTGTTATCCTTGCCCTCATCCACTACTGGAGGTATTTCTGACAAAGGCTCTGCTTTTCCGAACAATCTAGCGAATAAACCCATACTCCTATCGAGAAATAACTGTTTTAAATAAATTGTGGTGGTGGAAAGGATATAATGACGGACGTATATAGTATACCTAATAGTTTACGTCCGTCTAGTTTACGTCCGTCAAATATAGTGACAGGTAATTATTGTTTAACGGGTTTATGTCTGTCACTATATAGACCTTTCTGATGATTAGAATAAAATACTTTCTGCAAAAAATGATTTTATCAAGTATGGTTTTTTCTGGATGCTTTGCATTTTTGCTTGAATAAGTGGCTTAAATTCCTTCTTATTCCTTGCTTGGTGGGCTTTTA
>JACRPH010000071.1 GCA_016214025.1 Candidatus Woesearchaeota archaeon | reverse complement strand
TGCTTCAAAATATCTGAAATCCACTTTTCCATATATTCCCTATAGGGCATAAGTATTTAAGCTTTTCGGTTTATAATTTTATACTCGATAAACTACAAGAATAATGGAATTATACCCTAAAAAATTGCGGAGTTAAGGTTAAAACTTTATTTTCCATTTTTACCTCTTTTGGTAAGAAATTGCTGGTGTATTTAAATATTTTGGCTCTATTTGAGGTTTTAGGAACTTCAACTTCCAATAGACACCACCTCTTTAAATGCGCTAATTAAATCTAAGTAATAAGCTTTGTGCTGCGGAAATTCATCTATTAACTCCTCGTATGAAGAAATCATCTCTTTCGCTTCAGGAAGGGCTTTTTTATTCCTAATTCCTAACACTACCGTTTGAACAAAGAGTTTCTTTATTATTTCTGAAGGGTGTTTTAAACTTAATATAGATTCAGCTTGTTGCTTCAGTTCAAATGAATCCGGAAGCGGCGATTTTGCCAGAAACGCAGCTTCTAATAGAAATTCCCGCATGGTTTTTTTTATTCCTGCGAACTTTCTATCTAAGTCATTAAATAATTCTTGGTAGAGGGAGATGAATGTATCCAAATTTACTTTCTCGGTTACTTTGTATGAGGTTAATTTCTGGTTAGAAACACACAACTTGCTCAGGCTAGCAAAGAAAAGTGAATAGTATGCTGTTTCAGGAAGATAATTAATGTGAAACTTTCCTTCAACATGATCCTCTTTATTATATTTGGAGATTACAAAAACATCAATATCGTTGTACTTCTGACTGTACAAAAAACTGCCCGAGATTAATATGTGCTTATCTTTGAATTTCCGGGAGAATTGTTTCAAGTATTTTTCGGCCAAGTTCAAGCGAGAGAAAATGATTTTTTCTGTTCCATACACATAAATTCCGCCAGTTTCTTTTTCCATGATGGCATAGATTGCTTTCATTTTCTTGGAGATGGAGCGAGAGAATTCATTTCTTTCGGAAGGAGAAAGCAGCTGGTTTTGGAATCTCTTCTTTATCAGGCTGAACTGATGCTCGGTGAAGAGAGCAGGGATTATATCTTGTTTAACTCGTTTCAATTGGTTCAAGTTAACGCTGAAAGATAATTTTCGCATAATTATACGGATTTGTATGATTATGTATTTAAAGGTTGTGGAGGAATTTTTAAAGAAACTCACATAGTTCTATTGTAGTGAGAAGTTTCGCTTAGCCAAAATTTTTTCTGAAAGTTAAACGGCGGAGTTGGGGGGGCTAATTAAACGACGACATAATCTTTAATTACACCATCGCATAGAATTTTTAATCCGTCTTTGTTGAACCAAAAACCATCATTTTGATTAGAAGATAACTGATTTTTGGATGCATAAATGATTTTGTTAACTAACATTTTCTCATTGTAATTCATCCACTTGAAAAGAAAAAACCAATCTAATAGTAGAATGCATGCGATTAAAAAATAAATTGGAATCAACTCAAAATGTGTTGCAATTGGAATAGTTCTAATCAAAGTATACACCATTATTACTGCACTGAATATAACTGCTAAAAAACAAGAGAACAATGAAGAACAATGAAAAGATTGCTTTTTTATTTTGGATATTTCTTCCTCGTGTTCATCTTTACAATAAATCAGAATATTATAGATGTATTCTGCCTCTTTTTTAGTTATATTCTTTAATTTTTTTTGGAGGTGTTTTATCGCTGGTCGATCATACAATAAAGTAATGTGATAAATCAATCGATAAGTTCTATGTAAAATAAATCCAATTGCATAAGCAATAATAATTAAGATAATTCCACTAAGAATACTCAACTGGTTTAGGTTGGTGAATGGAAACAGAAAAATTGTCCCGGGGATGATATACCACAAATTTTTGGTATCAAACTTGTTACTTTCCATTATTGAAATTTCCAGTTCGTTGATTATCGTGCTTTAATGTTGGCCAAAGCGCTTCTTTATCTAAAGTAGTATTACTACACACAGCGTAAACTTTGTTATCAGGAAGATTACAAAAGTACAGATTTCCATTATTTCCAATCCCTAAGTTAACAGGATTAATTGCTTGATTGGTTTCTTCATCAATTTTCAATTCCCAGATTACTTTTCCATTAGACGTATCCAGAGCACTTAAACCACTCTCTCCAAATTGGTAAATTGTGTTATTTGAGGCTAGTACCAATCCTGAGAAATTACCATCTCCATTGACCCATTTAGTAATCCCATCGGACTTTAGTGCCACCGTTCCACCCGGATTTAATATTAAATATATTTCCCCCTCTTTCCCGACTACTAGCGGAGAGACAAGTTTAGAATCCCAAGAAGTAGACATCGACGAACTGTTGTTCTCGGGATTATATCCAATAATCTTTGTTTTGGGATTGCTGTTTTCAAACGCAAGGTAAACAGTATTATCTTTCCCAAATAATGGGGGACGAGTAATATAACCACCTAACTGATTTTTTAAGCCATAAATGCCTTTCTCTTCTCCATTGGAGAACAAAGCGTAAAGACTGTAATCTCTCCCAAAGTAAATCACTTCTCCTGGACCAACCGATGTCCTCGTAACTGAATCATTATTATAACTAACCGGATAGACCCAATCATATTTCCCCTCTTTTATTACTGCATGAATTACACGGCAGTAATCATCTGCCCAAAAATCCCAATCTACTTGTGCCATGCTTACATAAATTGTCCCATCGGAAGAGAGCGACATATCATAAATTCCCCCTGAAATGTCCCACCCATCATCACAATTCTGGAAAGTATAAGTCCATTTCTTTCCGAAATCTGGATTATTAGAATCAAAAGCAGTAATTTTGGTATCGCTACTCTGGACATACACGGTTCCATCTTTGTGAATAGTAGGGTCTAACGCGTTTTCGTTCGAATTCCAGACCATAGAACCCTCATCTGAGCTAAGTACGTACAACTTCTCATTGTTATCATTAACATAAATTCTATTTTGGTTATCCAACGCCAACCGTGAATAAGTATCACTGCATTCAACAGCATCAGAAACCCACAAAATACTGCCGCTTTTTACATTTTTGTCGTTATCATCGCAATCAAAGCTGTTGTCCACAAACCCGGGGGGTTGTTTACAATCTGGTTGAGAAATATCTTGTCCACCTTGCCCATCTCCATCCGCATCTTTAAACCAGATTTTATATTCCAAACCATCATCTACGGCACCATTACAATCATTATCCACACCATCACATACTTCTGGTTGAGGTAGTGGTGCAGTACAATTTTTCCATTGTCCTTCAGTACAATATTCTAAACCTTCACCACAGTCAGTTGAACAAGGTTGAGTAAGTCCATCATCAATTAGCTTATTGCAATCATTATCCGTTCCATCGCAGACTTCTGGTTGTGGCAAAGGTGCATCACAATTTTGCCACGTTCCATCAATGCAGTACTCTAATCCGCTACCACAAATAGTTGAGCAAGAGTTAGTAAGCTCATCATCAATTAGCTTATTGCAATCATTATCCATTCCATCGCAGATTTCTGGTTGTGGCAAAGGTGCATCACAACCTTGCCAAATTCCATCTATACAATATTCCAATCCACTATTACAGGCAATAAAGCAAGATTGATTTAGATTTTCATCAGTTTGTCCATTACAATTATCATCTTTTCCATTACATAATTCTAATGCGTTTAGATAAATCTTGTTGTTAAAATCATCACAGTCTTTATTATTTTGAACATATCCTTTAGGTGGTTCACAAAATGATTTTCCTTTATCATTAATATCCCCAAATTCATCATTATCTTTATCCTCATACCACACTGAGAGGGGGAATCCTTCGTCTATTTTGCCATTACAGTTATCATCAATGCCATTACAAATTTCTTTGGCTTTAAGATTAATGTCGTAATCTTTATCATTACAATCCTCTACCCATATTTCGGGTTTAGGGATGTAACCGGGAGGTTGTTCACAAAAATCTTCACAAGGTTTAACTGGATAATTATCTCCATCGCTATCTGTACAATATGTTTTTTTAAGACAAGGGAGTGTTTGGTCGTATGTTTCTTCTTTTACTTCAAACTCATTTATAGTTGAATCTGCAGGATTACTGTCTTTATTACTCTTAGAATCATATTGTAGAGGGGTATCGTTTACTGGAGATGAATTAGTATTTTCACAACTATTAATAGTCAAACACGCAATTCCTGCAAGAGTTGTCCGAATTAGCTTTTCAAGCATTTTACTCCTCACCAGAAGTATTTATATATAAATCTTTCTGTTATTGCATTAATTTGGCAACTATCAGGCAACTAACCTATTATTAAGCAGGTTTTTAATTTTTCTTAATGAATACAACCATCTGGGAACTATCTGGTAGAGTTAAAGCAAGTAAGCATCGGTTGAAAGTGTTAACTCAATTATCCAGTAGAATCAAGACTCCTACTGAAATCAAAGACGAGACTAAACTGAGTATGCCCCATACTAGCAGAGCATTGGCAGAATTAAATCAGTGGAAATTAGTTCAATGCAAAAATCCTGCTTCTAAGAAAGGAAAGCTTTATTCTTTGACAACTTTAGGAAAGAGAGTTTTAGAGATATTAGTCCACAAAGACTAACTCCAAATATTAACAACATCACACCATAAACCACAATAACCTCTACCAAAAAGCTTAAATATAACTGAATATAACTAGATATAACTATGGCTGAAATAGAATGCACTACCCGAAAATGGGGCAACTCACTAGGTATAATCCTGCCTAAAGAAATAGTAAATGAAGAAGACATCGCCGAAAACGAAAAGATAATGGTTGGCATAAAGAAAAAACATCTCGCTAAAGAGTTCTTTGGGCTGCTTCATGGATGGAAACGCCCTACAGAAGAGATTAAGCGAGAGATGAAAAAAGGCTGGTGACCATGAAGAAATATTTATTTGATAGTTATGCCCTTATAGAATTAGTTAAAGCCAATCCCAAATACATCTCTTATCTCGACAGCCAGATAACTATCACTATTTTCAACTTAGTGGAATTCACCTATTCCATCCTTCAGGATTACGGAGAGAATAAAGCAAAAGAATTATGCCTCAAATTTAAAGAATGCGTGATAGATGTAGATGAAGAAACACTCTTAGAAGCGCTAAAATTCAGGAAAGAGCACCATCGAAGAGGCTTATCTTATGCTGATTGCATTGGCTACATCTGCGCCAAGAGCTCAAACCTGCTTTTCTTGACCGGAGATGAGCAATTTAGAGACTTACCTAACGTAGAATTCGTAAAGAAATAAACGCAACAACCTTAACTCTTCACAAACTCAACATACCGGCACTTGCCGCAGACCAACCTATCTTTATGCTTCCCCATAAACACTCCCGAGCCGCACTTGGGGCAAGAATGATTATTCCTGCTTATTAAAATATTCCTTCCAAATCTTTTCTGCTTCTTCAATTATTTCTACCTTAAAATCATCTGAAAGGTCATTTATTTCTCCGATTAAATATTTTGAACAAATAATCCCTAATTTATCATTTGTTTCTTCACTTATCTCTTTCATCTCCTTAAATGAATAAGAAACATCTTCACCTAAATATTTTCTCTCAAAATACCTAGTGTATAGGTATAGTTTTGCAATTTGTTCTTTATTAAATTGTTTATCTTTAATTGACATTAACCATTTTAACATTCCTTTAAATGCTTCTTCAGAGGTCATCTCAGGAAGTGCTTTATAGGGTAATTTTTTCCCATACAATAAATTATATTCATTAGATAATAAAGTGAATCTTCTTGGACTCATTTTATTAATGGTTTTATTTAAGTAATTACCTCTTTTTAACGCCTCCAATGATAATACGGTTGGTTTTTGTTTAATTATATCCATTAATTTTTTTTCTTCAAGAAATCTTTGTAATTGGTATTCAACATCAGTTATTTGATTATCTTTGCTTACTATTATCCAAACATCTAAATCACTATTTTTTCTGTATTCTCTTCTGCAAAAACTTCCACCAGTAAATATTGAAATTACTTTATTGCACAATTCTTCTTTAATTAGTTTTTTTAACTTGATAAGAAGATCTACTCTTTCTTGTTCATATACGGTGATTTTCTTCCATTTATTCCAAAAATTCATCTTAATTGAACAAATAGGGGTTCAAATTAAAAACTTTGTGATTTAATTACTGTTTTGTGCTACATAATTATTAATTAGGTTCAATGATTTGAATACTTCATCATCATATTTTGTCCCCCCTAAAGCTAAGAGATCCTCTTTAAGTTCCGTTGTTTGTGATAAATCTATTCTATTATTATTTTCAAAATTGTGTGATAAAGGATATATCTTTTTTAGTATTAGCGTCGTTTTTGAATATACTGTAAGAACATATCTGTTTATCATTGGCTCATAACATAATTTTATTCTTGAAAATCCAGGAATCATATTTTTTTTCAAAACTTCAGATACAACTTTGTTTGACGCTAAAGCAGTATATTTTAATTGCTGAAAATAGTGAGTATCTCGAAAAGGGTTTGTGGTAAATTGCATCTGTTTAATTATTACATCAAGAGACTCATCGTTTGAAGGTCTAAAAGTCCAAAGGTTCTTTGAAAACTCACCAGGGAGATTACAAGTAACACTTATAATTCCACGGTGATTATTTAAGATAATATTGAATATATCAGATTCTTCTTTTGAATCATAAACTCCTTCTTTTGGAATTAAAATTGGTGTTTCAATATTTAAACTAGAATCAACATAATAGCTTTGATTATTAACCTTTAAAAGTGTACAAATATGGACTTGATCAGATCCTTCACTTCCGAAAAACTCACCAGTCCCATTTATCCTTGCGAGTGTCAAAAGTTTTGAATCAAAACCAAAATATTGATAAAACATTGCTGCTATTTGTGATCCAGCAGAACAAGTGCCTCCTTTACCAGATTGAATGAAAGAATCAAGGGTTTGAACTGGTTCATGCAGGTAAAATTGTTTTGTTTCTTTAAAACTGAGACCTTTCTGATTACTAATATTTTCTGCCATTCTTTTTCTTAATGCCGAATAATCGAATGGTATTGCCATCACAACTCTTGTGAGAATCTTCATTTTTTCTTCTTTTGAAATATTATGGGCCGAATCAAGTTTTTCCTTTTCTTCTTTGTCAATTATCTTTTTTTGAAAAGCTTTTAAAATAATCTGGCCTACATTTTTCTCAAAAAAATTAATTTTATCGTCAAACCTACTGAAATATTCTTTTATTTGATGAAAATATTCAGTTGCCATTTTTATATTTTATCTATAACCTGGTTTTTCTTCGGTGACAACAATTCTTTTCGCATTTTGAAAACCGAAATAATAATGTCTGCCTTCTTCAAAGAAATCATCGGGAGTTCTAATCTGCTGATAAAATATCTCTTTTATTCTTGGCTTAATCTCAGATGTCTGAAATCCTTGGTTACTTAATTCTTTAATCATTCGGTCATAAAGGAGAAATCCTATCACAAAATCATATGATAAACTAATTTCTTTCTTAATATCCATGTTAATTTCTCTGTCAAAAAGTTTATCTGGTAATAAATATCCTTTCTCTTTTCTGATTTTCGAAATTACTATTTTTCCCTGAAAATCTCTGTAATCTATTCTCTTCACATTCCATTCTTGGTCAAACTCCAAAACTGTATTTTGTCCATGAGAACTAAAAATTATTCCTGCCTCAAAAACCATCCAACTCCAATTCTTAATGTGTGGCGTGACTATATCTTCTATTAAGTAATCGATTAATTTCTTTTTTTTAAATTCTGCTAATTGTTCAACGAGTAATTTATCTTTAGGTGAATGTTTATCTTTTGCAAATAGTGAGGTCATGGGCACATAGATTCTTTGTATCGGTGTTTTAGGATATGCTGTGAAATCTCTAACTATGACTCCTGCAGCACCGTTACTTTCATATAAGAAACCTATTGAATCAGGAAAATAACCAATTTCTTTTGGAAGCACTCTTTCCATACTTAACCGGTTAAACTCTTCTGTCAACCATTGACCTCTTTCAATGTCATCACTACAAATGCCTCTTGAGTTACTTGATATTCTTCTTGGAAAATGAGTTTTTAAGAAATATGGGTGTAATTCATCATTAACAAATAATGTTCTCATTGAAGCGGTCGGATGTGCAAGAATATTATCTAAGTAAACCGATTCCTTCAATAAGTTGTTTACTGCCGAACAAAGTTTTTCATCAATCACTTGCGGATGTACTGCAAATCTGATTTTTTGATTTTGGATAAATTTATCCCTTAAAGCCTGATCAGTATTGCTGTTAGTTGATACTTTTATTATCCGCTTAGGAACGTCTAGTAGTGCTAGTTCAATTACTCCATCTCCGTAAAAAGAACTATATCTTCTATTAATCTCCCCTAAAAAAGTTTCTTCAAAACAAACACTAAAATTAACATACCTTTCCATATGAATGAAACTTTCTGAGGGATTATTGATTATTTGTGATAATTTCATGATTTCAACACTCTCTCAAATTTCATTGTAATCTCATCTGAGTTTTGCTCTCGTTTGAAATAATCAAATCCTTTCTCCGAATATTCTGAATACTTTGAAGATTCATCTAACATTTTTACTGTTTTAATCCATTCATCCGGGTTAGTGTAATCATAAACTATTATCCCTCCTTCTCTAACATTCTTTGCAAGCCCTCCAACATTACTTCCAATTACAGGGATTTTATTGGCAAATCCTTCCATTGTTGTTCTACTAAATGTTTCTTGGCATATTGAAGGTACACATAATATTCTTGTTTGAGCATAAATCTGATTTACATCATCTATTGGCTCAATAACTTTTACATTTAGCGGGAAGTTGTTTACTGTTTTGGGTCTTTGTCCGTTATATGGTATTCTTAGGGACTCACATATTTGTTCGATCTTTGAATCATCAAAATTGCCATCTCTGTCTTTTAGCATATCCCATCCTTTTACTACACAAAAATTATATTCCGGCATGCTTTTTGCTATATTATAGAATATTTGTCCACCCTTTTTTACAAGTGGGTTGAATAGGGTGATATATCTATTCTCTGAAGGATCTTTATTTGCAAGTACTCTGTTTACATTAATTTGTGGCGGTATTACAACACTTTCTCGCTCCCAAGTGTCCCTAACATAATCTCTTACAAAGTCAGATGGAACAATTATTTCAGAAGGTGCATAACTAGACTTTTTTGAAATATCTAAATTAAAAGGTACGCTTCCAATTCTAAGAATTGAAGGTATGCTAAGTCTATTGCAGATCTCCAAAACAATATCAGACCATATCAACTGTGTTATAATAACATCTGGCTTAAACAAAATTATTCTATCAACAATGTCCCTTCCTCGATTTTCATGATTAACTCCTTTGATGGGAATACCTTCATATTCTAAATTTGCTTTTGGATGTTGTACATTTGTTAGTACTTCCACTTCAAACTCTTTTTTTCTTGATATGTTCTTTAAAAGTGTATGTATGCTAATCTCTGCTCCCCCAAACGATGGAGCGTAAGTTCCCGAGATGTACATTACTTTTGTCATTTTAATTAATTAGGTGTTTAGTTATATTTTCTGATATTGAAGGTATTAAATCTCTTCTTTTATTGTATTCTTCACAAGAAGATTTAATTATCTCTTTTTGTTCAGAATTCCTAAAAAAATCGTCTACTCTTTGTATCAATGAAGACACACCTTCCTGTGGTAAAACACAATAACCAAAACCTTTCCTTTGATAGTTTATTGCTCTTAGTTCTTGATTGTCCATTCTTCTACTTCCTGGTATGAGAATTGTCGGAACTGAATTTCTAACTAGCTCATTCACAGAGAAATACCCCGCTTCATTGATAACCAAGTCTGATTTTGCTGCTTCTTTTGACCATTCTTTTATCCATTCGATAATTCTTACTCTGTTGTCTTTTTTTAACCTACCAAAAAGTTTTTTATCATTTAGAGCACCAGTTGTTATTGTGATCTGGCTGTCTGGGTAACTGTCAAAAATACCAAGTATTGCTTCGTTTACTAAAGCATAGAATATCTCTGCGCTTGGAAGACCTGCCCCACCACAGCTGATAAGTATTTTTGGTACGGAATCTTTTTTTTCCTCTCTTTGGTACTTTTTTGCTGGTTGACGGCTTATTATTGCACCATTTTCTTCATATATGTTCATCGGAATTATATCTTCTAAAACAAAAACATGACTAAATAATTTTTGAAAACCTTTCATAAAAAATAAGTTACTATAACTGTCTCGTAATGGGTAAGTAATTAAGCTCGTGTGCATTTTGTTTTCTTTGGCATATTGAATAATTTCTGGGTCAAAGAATGTTGAGAATATGATTGAGTCGATATTTTCTTGTTCAATTATTTTGTTTACTTCTTGAGCTGATTTGTGTTTTAGTTTTCCAGCGACACTTTCTTGGTGCTTTTGGGATGAAATCATTCTCCAATAGATATTTGGAGATCTGATGTTCGTCTGTGCTTGGTAATCGTACTCGGATATTACATAAATTTCTACTCCTTTTTGAGAAATACTATCTGCTAGTTCTGTGAGTAAAGTCATGTGTCCTGATGTTCCCCTAGTCCCAAAAGACACCAATCCTATTTTTTTCATTTTACAATATTATATCGCTTTATAACTTGACTATTTCCACATTGATTACAAATACTTAAGTATTTATCATTTAGTATGTTTCGTCTAAATTCTTTCATTTTTGGAGAATTCCAAACTCCAAAAACACCTTGTTGGTCAACATTTCCCATTATATAGTTACCTTCATAATCCCAACAGCAAGGATTAACATCTCCGTTCCAATTAACAACCATCCATTCTTTACAAGGTGCTTTGATGTTTGTCCTTCTTTCAGGAAATTTGTTAGTTTTATACCTTGAGAACCCCGTGTCTAATGGTATAAACTCATCAAAAGTACTTTGATTGTTGTCCATTACATTAAACGATTTTATTTGGACTGTTTTAAAGCCGTATTGATGAGCGAAATGTTCTAGCTTGTCTAACTCTGCTAAGTTGTGTTTGTGAGCTACAATTTGTAGAACATAATTTGTGTTGGCATTTGCCATTATAGAAGTAAGTTTGGCTAATCCCCTTTTAACGACCCCAAAGTTTCCACCTTTTTGATGTTTTGCATATGTTTCTTGATCAAAGCCATTGATTGAGATTACTAATTCATCCAATGCACTTAAGAACTCCAAATCTTCAAAATTCTCAAGCATTGCACCTGTTGTTGATAGTACTTTTTCGATTCTTGTGTTTCTTGCCAATTCTAGAAGAATTCCAATGTTTTTGTTTAGCAGTGGTTCTCCGTAATTAGCTAAGTAAACAGTATCTAATGAGCCCCCAATCTCAGAAAATATTTTATCAAATAGTTCTATGGACATTGATCCTTTTTCTCTTTCCATATATGTATTTGGACAGCCCACGCATTTGTATCCACAGAAAGCGCTTAATTCTAAATTCAATCTCTTTAAATTATCCATTTTGTATACCTGCCTCTTGTGAGATAACTGATAACCTGCCCAAATTACTTTGCTTAGGAGTGATTATGTCCCTAAAATAACCGGTTCGTAATTTTACGAATAATTCATTTGGGGTTAAAACAATATTTTTTTCTGCATAAAGCAAAGAATCTTTCAATTCAGAAAGTTCTTTAGCATCAATATTTTTACCGAAAATTTTAGAAGCAATATAGGTATCACTTGTAACTCCAAACTTTATTTTAAGATTTTTATTTCGTCCTCTTAAACGATACTGAGACCCGGTAACAATAACATTAAGACCATATACTGTTTTTATAACTTCAAGAGGATTGCCGATCATTTCAAAATATTTCTTTTCAAATTCTTTAAACTTATATTCATTAAAAGATAAACCAAAACTTATAAGTTCTTTTGGATCTATCATGCTTTGACGTTCACCAGCACCATAAAATGAAGTACCTATGGTTTCCACCCCTTTATCTAATGCTAAAGCAATATTTTCTAAAGCATTACCATTGTCGTTATGTGGGTGGAATTCTATTCTGTTACCGAATACGTTTAACATAGAAAAGATAGACTCTATCTGTTCTGGTTTTCCAATACCTCTAGTATCACAAATAATAACATTTCTCGTCCCATTATTAAGACAGTAATCTGTCCAGTTGTAAATTCTAGGAAGTAATTCTTTTTCATTAGAAGTACAATCTGCAAAGGCTATATCAAAAGGTTTATCTGATTTTTGTTTCCATTTTTGAACAATTGATTTTAAACCACTAAAAACCTCTTTTGAACTAACTCTTACTGTTTGATTTAAGAAGTAGTCACTTATGGGTATCCAAGAGTTTGCAGTAACATTATAGCTATTTTTAATAATTTCCGCCATTTTGTTTAAGTGATCTTCTCTAGCATGCCCAACAACACATAATTCAGTTAGATCATTTGAAGCATGGTTTACTATTCTTGAACACTTTTCATACTCTTTTTCGCATATAGCGGGGTAACCGATGTTGATTTTTGATCCCGGTAATACTTTGCAAGCTAATGCTATCAAAGTTTCGTCTGCTAAAAAATGTGCAGCTAATCCATCTCTCCTAAAATCTTCGCGTACATTCATTTATGTTGAACCTCAGTAATTTCTTCTTTCATCCCTTATACCCCCAGCAATAATCTCCTAATTTAGCATAATTTAAATTGGTAGTTCCATAGTCCAAAGCATTTTTTCCGCAGGGAAACGACTAGTTCTTTCGTGGTAATCCCCGAGCATTTTCCATTTTACTACTTATAAAAAGCAACGTCTATTTATATGTTTCGGTTTTAAAATGTGTGGGGTATATGCCAATTTAAGTTTGTATTGAACATTTACAGTAAAAAGAGAAAACACTAATTTATCCAAAACACCACCCTATCCTTTCACAAACTCTACATACCGGCACTTGCCGCACACCAATCTGTCTTTATGCTTGCCTAAAAATGTACCCGAACCGCACTTAGGGCAAGAACGATTATTCCTAGAAATCTTATCACCAGAAATAGTATACAATGAACTTATGTTAAAACCTTTCCCTTTCTTAGGCGCTCCGCCTTTCGCTGCCGCTTTCGGCTTGTTATCTTTTGGTGCTGCCATATTACTGCCCCCCTTTCTTAGCTTCAGGAACGGTCTTAGCTTCTGGTGCTTTCTTCGCCGCTTCTTCTGCCTGCTTCTTCATATGCTTAGTATTCTTTTCCATCAATTTCTTCGCTTCTAATGTATCATACACCACTGCTTCAATCTTAGCTTCGCGGTGGCTGAACTTGGTATAAATATGTTTCATCACCACTAAACTAACCTCTTTAGCATGAACATCTTTAGCTATCGCTCCCGCTAACTGCACGTTGCTGGGAGTAACTCCCTCAAATGAAACCGTGCCTTTAATTTCCATTCTCTTCAGAAACGGATTAGCTTTCTTTTCAGTGATATTTATCTGCATTATGATTCACCTACCTAACCTTAATCGCATACTCCCCTTTAACTTTAATTCCAATCTTCTCTGCAATAATGGAGCTATTAACATCATTAACATAAATCCGGCCTTGCCAGCTAGTAGAGGTACTGTCTGACTTGCATACGGGGCAAGTGCTTTCTTCAAACAGCAATTTACATTTCTTGCATGCATTCTTTTTAGCCATATTAATTCACCACAACCAATTACTCTTTACTCTTCTTTTTCTTCTCTTTCTTCTCTTCAGGCGCCGCTTCTTCCTTTGCCTCTGGTTTCTGCGACATCTGCTCCAGCCACTCTAATTTCCCTAATCCTTCCTGGCGCATAGTCAATCCAATCTTGGGATTATTAATATCTTTATAACTTATCGCAATAATGCGCGCTTTGCACCTGTCTCCTACTTTAATCGACTGCCCTGACTTTCTTCCCTGCAGCACTTTGTCTTTGCTGAACGACACAAAATCATCCATGCTCTGTGAAATATGCACCATACCTTCTGCTCCGCCTAAGTCCAGGAACGCGCCGAAATCAGTAATATCTCTAATCTTTCCAAACACCAACTCATTCATTTCCGGCTTAAATGCCAATAATTCAAAACTAGTATCATAATAAGCCGCTCCATCACCTGGAACAATAATTCCTTCACCTACATTTCCTACTTCAATCACATTAAGCACAAATCCTATCTCTTTAGAGATGTGCCCTTCATAAGTCAGCTTGACATTCTGCAGCACTGAACTCTTTTTGTCCAGATTAAACATGGCCGGAGGCACCCTAATGTAATCTTTGGCCTTTACTTTGTAGAACATTTTATCCTAATTCTGGAGGTTTATTTATAAAGATTTCGGGGGGGTTTGGAAAACAATCCTGTCCAAAACAGCAATTTTTATAAACCACCGCTTAAACCTTACTCCTAACATAAAACTTAAAAAGAGATGGAAGAAGTTTCATGACCAAAATAAACAGGATTACTGCCCACGGCTTCAAAAGCTTTGCTCATAAGACGGAGATACCGTTTACAGACAACTTTAACTGTATTCTGGGACCGAATGGCGCGGGGAAAAGTAACATCAGCGATGCCCTCTGCTTCGTTTTAGGCAGGCTCTCCGCCAAGTCCATGCGCGTAGAAAAGGCCTCTAATCTGATATTTAATGGAGGAAAGAGTAAAAAGCCAGCCTCAGAAGCCAGCGTAGAAATAGCTTTCTCCAACAAACTCAAAGAATTCCCGCATGACGCAGAAGAGATTGCCGTCAGCAGAACCATCTCCAATGACGGCAGCAGCGTGTATCGCTTAAACGGAAAGAAAAAAACCCGAACTGAGATTTTGGACTTCCTTTCTTTAGCCAAGATTAATCCCGAAGGCTACAACATTATCCTTCAGGGAGATATTACCCGGTTTGTAGACATGTCGCCGATGGAGCGAAGAAAAATCATTGAAGAGATAAGTGATATATCTATTTACGAAGATAAAAAGCACAAAGCCCTGCTTGAATTACAGAAAGTAGAAGACAAGCTGAATAATGCTACCATAATTCTTCAGGAACGTAAAACTCATCTTAAAGAGCTTAAAAAAGACCGCGACCACGCGTTAAAATACAAAGAAATACGCGACAAGATTAATTCGTACAAAGCTACCCGAGTGCATCTGCAGATAGAAGAGAAAGAAAAATTAAAACAGCAGTATGAAAAGGAGATGGGGGTGTCTCAAGAGCAAATAACCGGAGCGGAAAAAGAAATAAACCAGTTAAAGAACAAAATTAACGACGCCAAACAAAAGATTACTAAAATCAACCAGGAAATCGAGCATAAAGGAGAAAAAGAGCAGGTGGCAGTGCATAAAGAGCTGGAAGACTTAAAGGTCCAGTTAGCCAGAGACAAAACCCGAATTTCTACACTGAAAGATGAAATCAATAAAATCCGGCAGAGGAAAGACCAATTTCAGCAGGAATTAAAAGAATTGGAAGATAAATCCAGCTCCAGCGTAAAAGAAAAGAAAGAATTACAGCAGAGAATTGCGCAGACGCAGAAAGAGCTGGGGGATATCGAAAGAAGCATCACCGAGTTCAAGAAAAAGCATAAAATAGAAACCTCTCAAGAGCTGGAAACAGAAATTGAAGACAAAGACAAGCTGATTGAGCAGAAGCAGGAAGAAGTGCAGCAGCTGCGGCAGAAACAGCAGGAATTGCTGCGGGAGAAAGACAAATTAGAATTCAGCCTGCAGGGCATCGAAGAAAAAATCAAGAAAGTCAAAGAGATAGAAACGCAGAATAAAGAGCAGTTGAAAGAGCTGCAGCAAAAGAAGACTGACTTTAAATCTGCTACGTTAAGATTGAACCAATGCTTGGACCAGGACAGCAGTTTTGGGTCCCAATTATCTAATGCCCGGAAAAAGTTAGTTGACCTTCAGGAACAGCAGTCTAAGCTAAGCGCCAAATCGCGTTCAGTTCAGGCCGAGTTAATGGGTAATAAAGCTTTAGCCAGTATTTTGGAACATAAAAAGAAGTTCAAAGGAGTGCATGGAACCATTTCTGAATTAGGGCAGGTCAACCGCAAATACTCTTTAGCGTTAGAAAGTTCTGCCGGGAACAGGATGCAGAATCTGGTGGTTGATAATGAAACCACTGCCGCAGAATGCATCCAATTCTTAAAAAACAACCAGCTGGGCTCAGCCTCATTTATCCCGCTCAACAAGATTCGCGCTCAGGAAATATCTCCCGAAGATAAAAAACTCTCCAAGCTTCCAGGGGTGCATGACTTTGCTCTTAACTTAGTCTCGTTCAAGCCGGAGTACAAGCGAGCGTTTGAATTTGTATTCGGGAATACTTTAGTAGTAGATGACGTAGACACTTCTATCAAAGTTGGCATCAACCGCATCAAAATGGTTACGCTGGAAGGGGACGTAGCTGAAGCCAGCGGAGTGATGAGAGGCGGTTTTATTGCCCGCAAAGCTTCCAGTGGATTCTTGGAGAAAGATTCTGTGGAAGAGCTGGAAAAAGTAGAGAGGGAAATTGCCGACACGGAAAAGATAATTTCTAACTTAGAGATGAAACGAGGTGGAAATGAGCAGGAGATCTCTTCATTAAGAAACCAGAAATCAGAATTAGAAGCAGATATTATCAAACTGGAAAAGACGCTGCACTTAGATACTAATGATTTAGAAGCCAGTGCTGAATTGAAGAAAGAATTAACCAAAAAACTTAAAGTTGTGGATGATGAGTTAGCTAAACTTCAGAAAGACGTTACTTCTATAAACAAAGATTTAGCTGACTTCAAGACCAGAAAACAAGCTCTGCGTTCAGAAGTTAACGAGCTTAAGAATCCCCGGTTACTGGCGCAGTTAACCGCATTTGAGGAATCCAGGCAGAAATACCGTGAAGAACTGCTCACCACAGAGGCAGAATTAAAAAATGTTTCAGCGCATGAAGAGCAAATGTTTGGCCCGGAAAGGATAAAGATTAAAGATATCTTGAAACAGCATGACAAAGAAGAGGCACAGTTCACTAATGAGATTAAAAAGTTGGGCGAGAAGATAACCGGGCAAGAAAAACTGCTGGAAGAGAAAGAAAAAGCCAGTAAAGAATTCTATACTAAGTATAAAGAATTGTTCAACCAGCGCGAGAAGCTGAATACTGATGCCAACAAATGGGAAGTGGAAGTTGAAAATATCCGGGATGCCTCGCGGACCGGAGAGCGCGAAGTTAATTTAGTCTCATTAAAGAATGCTGAAGTAAAAGCAAAACTAGCCGGATTGCAGGAAGAGTTTGCCCAGTTCAAGAACGTAGTGTTATTGTCGGAAAAGAATTTGGAAAAACTGCAGGAGGAAATAACCCGGTTTGAAGTTTCTTTGGCGCAGCTCGCCGCCGTAAACATGAAAGCGCTGGAGATTTATGAGCACGTGGAAAGAGAGTTTGGAGAACTTATCCAGAAGAAAGATGGATTAGACAAAGAGAAAATTGATATTATGACCATGATGAATGAAATTGAGTCTACCAAAAAAGAGCATTTTATGAAGACGTTTGACCAAGTCAATGAGAAATTTCAGAATATCTTTACTACTTTATTCACCAAAGGCAAAGCTTATTTGCAATTAGACAACCCAAATAATCTCTTTGAAGACGGGATGAGCATCAAAGTTAGGTTAACCGGCAACAGATTCCTGGACATCAGGTCACTTTCCGGAGGAGAAAAAACCTTAACTGCATTATCATTCATCTTTGCAGTGCAGGAGCACCAGCCGGCATCGTTCTACATCTTGGATGAGATTGACGCTGCTTTAGACAAGCACAACTCTGAAACTTTATCTAAGCTGATACGGCAGTATTCCGAAAATGCCCAGTATATCATGATATCGCACAATGACTCGTTGATTTCTGAAGCGGATACTTTGTATGGAGTGAGCATGAGCGAGGAAGGGATTAGCAAAGTAACGAGTTTGAAGATATAGAGATTATGTGAAGAGAGGAGTATAAGTATAATATCTGTATGTCATTGTTAACATATGCAATCGCTGTTAAATGCCCCGAGCGTAGCGAGAATGCAATGCGGTTCGTAGCGGAGAAAGTTTTTGAGTTGCTGATACTTCTAGGCGCTGCAAGAAATAAAGAAACTACTTTATTTCTGCACAGAAAACGGATCGTTGTTCGTTTTCTTGTGTCGTAGTTTTCCAGAGTAGATTGAGTAAAAAGCGGGCGAATTGTTAGTTTATTTTTCGTTTTGCTAAAGAGGGTATCTCATAATTAGAGATGAATAATTCTTTACCGATAGCAGCGGATTCCTGCTTGTAGTTGTTCATTCCATATTGTAACTCCCACTCGTAAATGTTAGCGAAGCTGAATAAATTTATCACTTCGGGCGAATTGTCGTAGGTAATTAACCATTTATGTTTACATTTTTTCATGTTTTGGGCAAATCTCTCATGGTCAAAAGAAGTATGTAATTCTCCATTCTTTCCATATAACTTAGATTTCGTTTTGGACAAATAAGGGGGATCTAAGAAAATAAATACCTCTTCTCCCGGTGCATGCAAGATTTTTTCGTAATCATCATTAGTTATATCTGTATCTTCTAAAAGTGGTTGTATTTCTTTAACTCTTTCAATAGATGAATCCGTAAATCTTCTAGCAAAAGCCTGCTTAGAGAATCCTCCAGAATCAGCAGTTCCTGAAAAAGTAATTCGGTTTAAGATAAAAAATCTAACTGCTCGTTCAAAGTCATTTAAATCTCTATTAGATTGAGTTAACTCTAAAAATAGTTTATGTCCCTCTTTGGTACTTATTTTTATTTTCCGGATGGTTGCAGTTAATCTTTTTACTTCTTCTTTTGAAGATTTCCAAAAAAAATAAAGGTCTTTGTTTAAATCATTAATCCAAAATTTCTTATTTGGGAGTAATTGTTTTAGCGAAAAGAAAACTGAACCTCCACCGACCATAGGTTCCCGCATTTCTTCAAAATAAGGGACTATTGGAAGTATTTGTTTCAGTGCTTTTGACTTTCCTCCCGGATATCTTAATGGACTTTTAATCGTTACTCTACTAAGAATAGGTTCTATTAATTTTGGTATAACTATCTGTTCCATCTTTTTTAATTAGGTTATTCCCACTCTTTTTAATTCTTGCTCTTAAAAAATGGAAGAAAGTATTTAAAGTAGCTGGTTTATTTATCTCTTAAAAAGGGATGGGAACTAATCATAAACTAATTATTGGAAATAGTATGAGTATGGGAGAAATTCCAGATAATAGCGTTCACTTAATAGTTACTTCTCCACCATATTTTAATGCACCATTTGATTATAAAGACTTGTTTAACAGCTATGGGCAATTTCTTGGCGTTCTCAAAAAAGTAGCCAAAGAATCTTTTAGGGTTCTGTCAGAGGGCAGGATTTTTGTTTTAAATATTGATGATATGTTGGTAAATGGAGAAAAGTTTCCTATTGTTGCAGATGCTATAAAAATATTTATGGAGGCGGGTTTTGGTTATCGTGATAGAATTATTTGGAAAAAGCCAGACGGATACCTAAGAATAAGCCGAAGAAGTGGTGTTCTTCTGAAAAATCCATATCCCATGTATTTTTATCCTGATAATCTTTTAGAAAGTATTATTATCTTTCAAAAAGGAAAGTTTGACTATAAGTCTGTTACTAAAGATGTAAGGGAAAAATCAAAATTAAATATTACTGAATTTCAGCAAAATAAGTGGTATATGACTTTGTGGGATATGAATAATGTAATGCCGGGTTCTCCATTGGAGAAAGATATTGCCGCTTTTCCAGAGGAGCTTCCGTATAGAGCAATTAAACTATTTTCTTATGTTGGTGAAACTGTTTTGGATCCATTTTGTGGTTCTGGAACGACCATGAAAATTGCGAGGCAATTGGGAAGAAATAGCTTAGGAATAGAGATTAAAAAAGAATTGGTTACAACCATTACAACGAAAACTGGCTTCGCTGAACAAAAAAGATTAAATAATGAAGACAGTTTTGAAGTAATAATCCGAAAAAGAAGTGATTAATATGCCCATAACTGCAAAAATAAAAGAAATGAAGTATACTCCACTGCTTTGTCGTGAGTTGAATACTTTTGATTTTGATCAGTTGAATTTAGCTTTAAGCAAAGATGCTACTTTTATCCTCAAAATTGATGAGAAAAATAGTTTTGCAGTGAGTTGGTGGAGATCGGCTAAGAGGACTCGTTCTTATCCCTATTCGCGTGTTTATGATTCTCTTGCTTTTGCTGGAAAGAAAATAACAATTATTCCCATTTTCAAAGATGAGGGTAAAGATGGAGACAGGGATTTTTTACAATGGGACACAATCTCAATGATGAGTCTTCTTGATGTCCATGTAATCATTGCCTACTACAATGATGCTTCTCAAAGTTCACGATATGAAAAGAAAGTTACCAACCAAATCTTTGATGTTGGTTACATTAAAAACCAGATTAAAGAATTGCTTTCTTACAAATCAAGCGCATTACATTGGAATGTTTCACAAGCGGATAAAGTTTGGGAAATTGGAAAGAAAGCTCTTGAATCATATGGAATAATTTCAAAAAAGTTAGGTGTGGAGATGCATTCCCAGAAATCTGCGGAGAAGAGAATTGCCGAGTTAAAAGAAGGAAAAGAGCATTTTATGAAATTTTCACGAATCTTGGTGGAAATTATTACCTAACTGTGGACGAAGTTGAATTACACGGCAAAGATGTTTATTTGATTGATGCCAAACATACAAAAGACGGAAATTTGCCCTCATTATTAGACATTAAAGATGCTTTGCTCAAAATGATGCTTTTTGTTAATCTTGAAAATGTGCAGGTTGATGGTAAAGACTACACTCCTGTTCCAATAGTGAAGCTTACGATTGGCGGAAATTTTGAGATTAATAAACTGAATGAAAGTCAAAAGAAGACACTTGAGTCATTAAAGAAAGAGACTAAGTTGAACGGGTTTTTATTAATGATAAATAAAGTACTGGTTAACTAAAACTTCATGAAAATAAAGAAAGTAAGAATAAAAAAATGTAATGGAATTAAATTGTCCGGGAAATTAGAGGTTGCATGAATATCATGGTAATAATAAGTAGAAGCTCAAAAACAATCTTTATTAACTCCAAAATAATCCTAAGCTAAAAAAGAGGTAATTCATGTCCTGGTACATAGATGCATCATTGTATGTCTGGAATTTATTTAAGCTATGGCTTTCTACCATATTCGTTACTCCGGTTCAGAATATTGATATGTTATGGCTGTTAGTTCCAATATGGATTGCCTGGTTCTTCGCGGAATTCTTCCAAGAGAAGATGGGTACTTCAATGGGAAATGCCATTACCAATGCAGTAGTTATCTTGTGGGGAAGTATTGATTGCACCAGAAAAACCATTCAGCTGATTTCAGACAAGATACTAACCAACTGGATGGATATTACGGCCAGGTTTGGCTTAATTTTACTGCTATTTATCTATGGGGCAATCATCGTTATCTTGGGCTGGAAAGGAAATAAAATTATCAAGTACATTGGAAGAGTAAGAGTCGTTACGTATATATTCGCCATGTTTGTCCCCATATTTTACAACGCCATTCCATTTTCGCTAGAACACATTATTGCCGCAGTGCTATTTTTTCCCGTATTTTATTTTGGGATTGAACTGATTGACCATTATACTCCCAATCCTAAAGCAATAACGGAAGATTTG
This sequence comes from Candidatus Woesearchaeota archaeon, assembly GCA_016214025.1. Lineage (GTDB taxonomy): Archaea > Nanobdellota > Nanobdellia > Woesearchaeales > GW2011-AR9 > JACRPH01. The sequence goes on along the minus strand of JACRPH010000071.1, from coordinate 3,341 downwards.
GAAGAGGCCGGCGGCCAAAGTGGTTCATCTTTAGGTTCAGGTAGCGACTCCCTGGCCGGCTTAAACTCTTCAGAACAAACCAAAGAGCCAGACTTCAAGATATAACAAAATGGCAACCGTAATATTTCAAATATTGGACGCGCTGAACTTAGTTTTACTCTTTATTGGAGTTTACGCTGCGCTTAGAGCCACTAAAGAGATAGTTAGTTTTGGACATCCGCATCATGAAACGAATGTGATAAAAAAGAGGATATTTCCTTTACTGTGCTGGGGAATAATTCTGTTGTTAAGCGGAAATATCTTCCACAACCTGAGGCATACTTGGGGGAGCAGCATTCTTTCTTTCCTCAGTACAATTTTCCTGTGGTTAAGTTATATCTTATTTATCATCGGATTGGGTTATTTCTGGTATGCTACTAAAGAAATGCATCATATCAGCACTAAAGAAAGGTGGTTCTTTGCCGGGATGGTGGGATTGGTGGTGATGTGGAACACCCATTTATTGGTCAAAATAATTATCCCAGTCTTATCTGCGGTAACTACTTTAGGCAAGATAGTATTGGTTATTAACCCCATATTAATCTCAATCATGTTTATCCTCACTTTTGCCGTACATCCCCGAATAAAAGCAGGAGTGGTAGATTCTTCATTAGGATATATTTCAAGCGGAGTGTTCGTTTACTTCTTAGGATTCATGTTATCACAATTTTCATTAGGAAAAGAAACCATGATTATATTAATTTCTTCAGGGATATTGATGCTGATTAGTTCTGCGTATTATTGGCTGGGGTTTGTGGTGGCCAGAAAGAAAGTGCTGCGCATACAGCAAACTTTACTTAAAGTTCCTACGGTTGAAGAGGAGGTTGGTAAAATTTCGGGAGATATTAACAAACTTAGCAAAAGCCTTGTTACTCACAAACAACCTTCCCGAACTAGACGTTCCCATCGTCACTTTAAAAAGTAACCTTTATATACCTTAAGACAATTCTCCAGTTTAGAGGTGATATATTATGGCAAAGAAAGGGAAATTACCGTTTCAACCGTTGACTCCGACTAAAGCAGAGAAGCAGATGCCGGGTTGCTGCGCCGAGTGTAAGGTTGATTCTTATGCATTAGCATACGCGTTAGCAGTGCTGTTTGCGGCTTGGACTTTAGTAGTTGGCCTGCTGGGAAAGATGGGCTTCGGCTTAGGCATGGTAGAAATGATACAGAAGGTTCATCCGCTGTATTCGCTGAGCTTTGGCGGGATTATTGGTGGAATGGCTGTATCCGCTTTGTGCGGATTAATTACCGGCTTTGCAGCAGGATGGCTGTATGATTGGTTTAGTTAAAGCTGGCTTCAGGATTTTTTGTTTTTCTTTAGCAATTCTTTTATAGTACTCCTGTTTTTGATAAAACATGCTTGAACTCGAACGTACATTTCTGGCAAAATTCCTGCCTTCCGGACTAGAGAAATGCAAGTGCAAAGAAATAATTGATATTTACCTTCCCACAAATGCACATCATCCTAAGTTGAGGATCAGAAAGAACGGTGACAAATACGAAATCACCAAAAAAGTTCCTGCGGAAGGAGGAGATTTGTCGCAGATGTGTGAAGAGACTACGACCCTCACTTCAGAAGAATTCGACGAGCTTAGTTCTACACTTATCGGAAAGCGGGTGCACAAACTCAGGTATTATTACCCTTATGGAAGTTTAATTGCCGAAGTGGATGTATTTCAGGCTCAGTTAAAAGGATTGGTAGTGATTGATTTCGAGTTCAAGAGCGAAGAAGAGAAAAATGCTTTTCAAATCCCTGATTTCTGCCTTGCTGAAGTTACCTCAGAAGAGTTTATTGCCGGCGGGATGCTGCGGGATGCTGTGCGGGAAAAGGTATGGCGATATTGAAGAAGAATTAAATAAATGGAAATATAATTCGCTATGTTCAATCTCTAATTCTCTTTTATAAAATAATTGTGCTGGACAGATAAGTTAGATTAAATAAACTTTAATCCCTTCTTTTTCAAACAATTTTTTAGTAACTCCATCAACCCCACATGAGGGAGACCCTCTTTTTAAATAAGCTTTTTTAACACTATACCCCCTAGCGATTTTTAATGCTAACTCTGCACCTCTTTGATAAAATGAAGTATAATCCTTACCCTCTTTACCTATTATTTTATTACCTTCTAAATGACAAGCAACTCTTGGTGTTGAAAGTCCACCCAATTGTTCAGGACAGACAGGGATTAAAAAATATTTGTCCATATAATTATCAACTATTTTTCTTCTAAATGATCTTGCTCTATATTGACAGGGGATCCCTAAGCTACACATACTAATAATTACTGGTTCTTTATCCATTTTTTAATTTGGTAAACAATTCACTATTTTCTAAATCTTCTTCTGAAAATACATTAATACCATTTTGTTTTAATAGTGACGTTGTTACTCCATCTCCTTGAAATAATTTCCTCTCGTCCTCTCCTCCTTGGGTTTTGCCTTTTCCGCAAGATGGACTGCCTTGTTTAAGAATAACCGTGTCGCAATTAAACATCTTAAGAATTCTCAATGTTTCTTCTGCCCTTTTAATGTATTCTTTAGTTACATTTCCACCATTATCTGTAATTAACTTACTGTTCCCATTTAATATGTCTTCTCCTCTTCCATCAAATTATATGTGGCATACAGATTGGAGTGAGCTTAATGGGAAGCAATACATCGCTTTTATTGATGACAGGAGCAGGAAGATAATGGCTGGTGGCGAGTTTACTAACGCCACCGCCGAAAATGCCATTTTCTTATTGCATCTAGCTATACTTACAAACGAAGTGAGTCCAGTTATCGTCTTAAGCGACAAAGGTTCACAATTCTATGCAAATATCCGAATGAAATCTGGGGAGAAAGGCATCTCACAGTGCGAAGATGAAATAAGAGCAGTAGGCATCGATTTCTGGACTTCTCGTCGAAACCATCCACAAACTAAGGGCAAGATGGAGAAATGGTTTGACACTATTAAAAAAAAAAAAAAAAAGCATCCAGACGAGTCTTTTCAAGGCTTCATCAAATGGTATAATGAGAAGAGGATACACCATGCTTTAGAATATAAAACTCCTGAAGAAGTATACCAAGAAAAACTGTGAACTAATTTCCGAATTATACAATGTGGTTTTGTGATTTGTTAATCTTCATTTTACTTCCTTACCTTCCCTCTCTGCCAATCTTTTAGAACCAGCCTCGAAGTCGTGTCTAAGTTTACTACATCTCCGGAAGAGAGCTTATGCTTAGCCCTGCCAATGGCTTCCAACATCTCGTCCGCATCTCCTTCTTCTATCCCATAAAACTCACTAATTACTTCTTTA
>JACRPH010000064.1 GCA_016214025.1 Candidatus Woesearchaeota archaeon | reverse complement strand
GAGCTAGTGGGGGCAACCTCATGAGGGTTCAACTCCCTCCTTCCGCACCATTTATTCCCCATCTCGTCGCTAAACCTGCATTTAACCATTTTTTGGCACACGCTTTGGCACAAATCTATCAGAGAGCGGACTGACCTTTAGCTTTGTTACCTTAACAGGACTTTGTTAGTTTTGCAAATTTTTCTTAAACCGTTCCGACTTGATATTGTATAAGGAAGCAGCAAGTTCTTTGTTCTTTGATAGCAGGAAGCTGGAATCAATGACGATAAGAGAAGCAATAGCCTGTTTGCATTCGCCGATAGTCTGAGGCGGCTCATTGAGGATTTTAGAGAGACAGCCGTTCTGTTTAATCCAGTAGGCGAGTGTCCATGCCAGGAATGACATAATCCAGTGTTTTTGGATTTGCTCCTGATGGCGCACCTGATACTGGTCAAAACAGAAGGTATCCTTGAGTTCTCTAAAAGATTCTTCAATGCCCCAGCGCAGCAGGTAGGTAAGGATAGCCGACCTTACCGGCATGTTTAAGTCGGTAGTAATAAGCACGTGAATATTAGACCATTTGTCAAAGATAAAAATTACCTGCACTTCGGTTGAGCAATCCCTAAGCTTCGATTTAAATGAATAATAAAGGGTATTTTTATCTGTTCCATCCGCTTGCGGTATAGCAATTGTCTTTAGTTTATGAGGATAAAACTCTTTGATTAATGCAATAATCTTATCGCCGGTTAGATACCGCCACTGTTTGGTCTGAGGGTGGGTAAAGAATATGGAACGGTTAATTTTTACTTCAGCCACGAGGGTTAAATTCTTAGAGGCAACAAATTCTATCAGGTCGGTTGAAGTATACCAGGCGTCCACCACCACAGAAGAAAAAGGTATCTTTTTATTCACGGCATCATCGATAAGCTCTTTAGCTAAGTCAAGCTTGGATTTAAAATCTTTAGGATTTGGCGTTGTAATAGGCAGGTAGGATTTAAAGTCTACCGGGAAATGCTTGGAATTTGAGACAAAGCAGCTGGCCACAGCGACATTAGCGTTTTCCTCTTTGCCTAAACAGCCGCAGTATTGCACTTGTGCCCCTTCGGTTTTTTGGGCGTGCGGCTTAGGGCAGGCGGTATCATCGACAGCAAGAATACCCTTGTTGTCCGCCCTTGTAGTTCTTTGATTTTGCAGGATTTTTATACGGATGTCGTTTAAACCTTGGATACTCCAGCCAGATTCCGAGAAGAAATACTGCAGTTTTTGATAATTCACGGCGGTGTTATTGGCGATGGCGGCAAGAGACATCCGTTTATAGTCTGAAAACATCGCGTAGATGAATTCTCTGAAGATTGATCTTTGATGTTTTGTTGAGAATACAGAATTAAAATTAGCGAGAAACTTCTCGATAAATCTGATGCGCGGGTTTATAATAGGCATATCCGTTGCTCCTGGTTAAGATGTTTTAAATTGCAGATATGCCTATAGGATAGCAGAAGTTAGGAGAAAAAGTCAAGCAGAATTTTGACGCAACGCATTGGTATGTCGTAAGTTATGATTTTTCATAAGTTACATAAAGACAGTTTTTGAAAATAATCGGGAAGAAAAATATTTTTTAACTAAGTACTGTAAATTAGCTAATTAAGGAGGTATATATGTTAGGGGTTGATACATTTAATGTTTTGATAACTCTTTTTACGTTATTAATCTATGGCTGTATCTCGATTATAAGCCTGATATTTACCTTTGATTTAGAGACTTATTGCGCGATAGACGAGGTGCTTAACCTGCGTTATTTTTCCAATAAGCCATTGAATGCATTAGAGCAGAACATAAACATTGTCGATAATTGGCTGAAAGACAACAATAAGATAGTCGGGCCTTTTTTAATGCTGATTTCTTTAATAGACATAAGATTGCTTTTTAATCTCTTTCTCAACATTTAACCCATCGCGCCCATAGCTCAATTGGATAGAGCACCAGTCTACGGAACTGGTTGTTGTTGGTTCGATCCCAACTGGGCGCATTTAATATATGGCAAAAAAAGATGTTTTATTTATGCAGGAGGCCTTAAAGGAAGCGCAGAAGGCCTTTGCTGAAGATGAAGTTCCTGTCGGCGCGGTTATAGTGCATAAGAGCAGGGTAATTGCCCGCGGCCATAATCAGGTTGAGCGCCTGAAAGACCCTACTGCGCATGCCGAGATGCTTGCTTTGACTTCTGCCACCAATTTCTTGGGGACAAAGTGGTTGAACGAGGCATCTCTATATGTTACAATTGAGCCATGCAGCATGTGCGCTGGGGCGCTGGTGCTTGCACGGATTAAAAATTTATACTATGGCGCAGATGACCCCAAGGCAGGCGCCTGTGGGTCGGTTATAAATATCGTCACCCATAAAAAATTAAATCACAGAATAAAAGTAACAAAAGGCATTTTAGAAGACAAGAGCAGCTCTTTATTAAAGGATTTTTTTAAGAAGAAAAGAAAAAAGTGATCCTGGAGAGGTCGCATAGCTGGTCTAGTGCGGCGGTTTGCTAAACCGCTGGATGGTCGAAAGGCTGTCTCGCGAGTTCGAATCTCGCCCTCTCCGCCAGTTGAGACGACCCTGCGATCTTGCGACTAAGTCGTAGGGCTTTTTATATGAAACTAAAAGACTTGTGTCTTTTAAGCCGAGGTTCGAGCCGCAAATGTTCAAAAAATCTTTTTTGGGGCTTAAAATTTCCTGCCAAGCGACA
>JACRPH010000060.1 GCA_016214025.1 Candidatus Woesearchaeota archaeon | reverse complement strand
TATTCCTTTAAACCAGCGGTTTAACACTCCCGGCTTGATTTGGTATAACTGAAAATAAGAAAGATTATCCTTTCCAATCAATGTTCCTTCTTCCACCTTTTTTTTCTCAAAACTAAGAAGAGATAATCCGCAGTGGACTTGCATAAAGGCGGAAATCAATTCACTCTCAGTCAGCCCTGCCCTCCCGCTGCCATAAACAATGAGTTGGGGCCTTACTTCCCGCACATACTCCATTCTGAGAATCATAGCATTAAAAAGACTCTCTCATTTAGGCAATGGCCAGTTAATGATACATAAAGAAGTCTTCCCAACGCCAAATTTTAGAGGTTTTACCCTCTAATACCATTGGCGTTTTTCCATTTTCTGACTTCATTAAATTGTTATAAGCTTGGTAAATATCCAAATGTCGTTCGAATCTTTCTCGTCTTTTAGAATAGCATTTGGTTCTTCTTACCAAGCGAGAAATTCTTTCCCGTAAAACACCATTATAATTCTCAATAATGGTTGTATCAATCTCTTCAATCTTTGGACAGCGCAATACTTGTTCTTTTACTTTCCAAACAAGTTTTCCAGCTCGCTTATGTTTAATTAATCGTCCATAAATAATACAATCATTTCTGAAATTTGAAAGAAGAGCCGGGAGATATTGTGGATTTCCATCGGTGTAAATTTCAAGAGGATAACTAAATGTTGGTGGCGATAAAATACAAGAAAGTTTCCATATCAAATAATCGGCAATCGTATCAATACGCTTGCCGACAGTGTGAGCTAAATGAAGTGTTGTATCTCTTTTTATTGCAATGTACGCATAGCAGTCACCCGGTTGAGCATTTTTATGGTCTTCTTGTTCAACTTTCTTTTGTTTTTTTTAATGAAAGTCCATAATTCATCTACCTCAATAGGACTTAACTTTATGTCTTTAAGAAGAAATTCATTAGCTTGCTTACAACGATAAGCAAGCTTATCGGTAAAAAGCATAATTGTATTTTTGTTTCTGCTAGTTACTCTAGAAATTCCTCTTATCCCTATTTTCTCGACGAGAAGATTAGCCAGTTGCTTCGCTTCTTTTCGTCTAATTCTACTGCGGTAAAAAATTGTTCCAGCAGTTCTGACAAAACACTTGCCACATTCTGTGCAAGTGTAATTTTGTGTTCCGTTTGGCTTCTTGCCTCTTCGAACGATATTCTTTAGCCCTTTCTTGCCAAAGAACCGGCAAGAAGTATTTTGGCAAGAAACATCTAATTTACGTCTCTTTTTCATAAGTATCACCGAGAATAAAGAAAGTAGAACTAGTATTTAAATGTAACCTTAACTAAGACAGTACCCTGTGGTGAGTCATTAGTTGTCCACTCTGAAGGACTGTGGTGAGTCATTAGTTGTCCACTCTGAAGGAGGGGTACAAACCCACGTAATTTAAGGACAACTGACTCACCACTCCATAGCCTATGAACATGATTGCTTCACATACGGTTTTCGTGTTGAAAGTACTTTGAAAATGATGTCACTAAGCGAACTTGCTACGGCCATGATTGCTTTAGTTTTTGGTCTTGTTTTCTTTTTCTTGTGATAATATTTTGACAAATTGTTCTTACCTTTGACAGCAGCCCAAGAAGCTTGCACCAAAGCCCAGCGCAGGAGACTTCTGCTGGAAGTCTTGGGCAAGTTGCTTCCATAACATTTGCCACCTGATTCTTTAAAGCAGGGAATAACTCCAGCATAGCGTCGTAATTTCTTCTCGTTGGAAAAGCGCGAAATAGGGCAAATTTCTGCCACAAAATAACTAGAAAGGACTTTGGCAATACCGGGAATGCTATCTAAGAGAACCATTTCCTTTGACCAATATTTCTTACCAAAAGTAAGGATTTCCGCGGTGAGAGTTGTTATTTTGTGCTCTAGCAATTGATAATGCTCATAAGCATGATACAATTCAGGTAGTTCAGGATGCTCTGCAATATATCTTTGTAATTGCTCACACCAACGCTTACTAAAACTGGTTCTTTCGTGGATTTGCAATCCATGCTTTGCCAAAGCGGATTTAATTTGGTTCTGGAAAGAAGTGCTTTCCTCAACAAAATTCTGTCGAAGATTAACGAGAGAACGAAGTTTCATCAGCGTCTCGTCTGGAACATAAGAAGTGGGAAAGCTTCCTAAGCGGAGCATATCAGACAATCGCTCTGCATCTAAACGATCGTCTTTGGCCACAAGTTGGCGAATACGAAGCGTATTCGCTACAAGAATATCATACCCTTTCTTTTTGAAACTCCAATAGATGTGATAATAGCTGGTGCAAGATTCAAGTCCAATCCTACAGCTGAAGAGATATGGCTCTAAAGCTTTGTATAAATCTTCGTATCTGGTGGCACATTCGCCAGATTTGATTATTGCTCCTTTAAAAGAGCGGATAGCGTAAGCCGTCATGTTTTCGTGGACATCAAGTCCAATGTAAAATTGTATTGTTTTCATTTAAATCACCCCATAAACAACGCAAGAAGTTAGACTTTAATAATTCTCATACCATCTAAAGTGGTACCGGTCACAGAAAGCTTTATATTCCAGTAGGGATGGCTGGGTTTATACTTATAAAAGAGATGATATTCCATGTTAAAAAAGATTTTCGGCAAGAACAAATCAGAAAGAGACGAGGAAGCCTTAAGTTTGGTCCAGGGCGTGCCGGACGGGTTCTTCCGCTGCCATAACTGCAAGAAAGTTTACACCACCAGTGAATTTGGCAGCACGGTGTGGGCGGGTAAGGGAGTGGGCTATCTGTGCAAGAACTGTTTCTTTGTGGGAGAAAGCAAGCCTAAGATTCCGGAACGGTTGAAGCCGAAGATAACCAACCAGCCTAGAAGTGTGAAAAGGTATTAAATCCTGCAAAAATTATCACCCGGTGGGTTAAATCTTATGAAATTAAAACATATTATTGCGTTGGTAATTGTAATCTTTCTGGTTATTTTCGTGGTGGGGTGTACCAATAAGTTGGGTTTACTACCAGATTCGCTGCCTTCT
>JACRPH010000065.1 GCA_016214025.1 Candidatus Woesearchaeota archaeon | reverse complement strand
TCTAGAATTGTCAAAAGTGTATGAAGTTTGTTATAATAATAAAAGAAAACTGGGTCCAATTCCTGAAAGAGTAAACAGATTAACTGAAAATTTAGGGATAAATATTAAACATATTCCCTAAATTTTTGGGGAGTTAAGGTTTTAATTACTTTTGATAAGTCTATGAAACGGGAAATCTTAGATGTTTTAGATAAAACTGTCAATGAGGATAATGTTATCATTGAAAAAGGAAATCCCAATCAAAAAGTACTTACTTTTGATGGAGAAGAACTTACGCTTGAGGAATTTGGAGGAATTCAGAAAGGGTCTGAGGTCTTTATTAAAAATGATCTCATATCTTTAATGCGACTTTCTAAGAAGTAAGAATGGTAACATGGTTCGAAAGATTAAAAGCTCATCTGAGAATAGATAAAGTAGAATTAAATCTTGTAAAGATAAATATCACTTCTAGCAACTGTTATAATCGCACAAATATTGCTGCCAGTAATAAAGAATCTTATCTTATAGATAAAGGAGAAGGCGATTTTAATTTATTATGGGATAAAATACCCCCAGACAAGAAACCAGAGATTAAGCAAATAGTACAAAGTTATATTTCAGAAGAGGGAAATAAATTATTAATGGGTGAAACTTCAGAATTGTTAGATAATCTATACCAATATAACCAAAATAATATTAATGATAAACAGGTCTTAAATTTTTTCAAAAACAACATTCCCTTTAATGATTTAGAAGCTTTGGAATCTGCTTTATTCTTGAGATTCAAATTTAGAAAAGGGGAGGATATAAAAAAGTTAAAAGCCGACATTAGGAGTCGCTTTGGCGATCGGGGGAATAACATCTGTAATCTTTGTACTGCTGGTTATTTTGAGGAGTTTTTAATCCCGCTATATAATTCTTCTCGAGAGAGTTTTGATCAATTGTATGAGTTAATAATCACAAACTTTCTGTTAGCTATCTTTGTTCATCAAGGGATGGAACAAGATGAGGTTAAGACAGAAATTGACCGAAAGATAAAAGCCTCAAAAAAATATGGAATAAAATTTGTGCATATTCACGGAATTGGAGAACGGAACATAAATAAAATAAGAGAGTGTGTTACAGATAACGAAAGTCCCGAATATCTTGTTAAAGAGATTTTTAAAAAAGATAATATTTTAATCATTGAACTTCTGCTTAAATGAAAGAATAACTTAGGAAAAACAAAGAAACAGCGCTGAGCCTACTTAAAATTAATTTTAGCAACACTTTTATACTCCTTTCTGATTTTATCTTTTAAATGCCCCTTACCATCCTTCAACAGCAATATTCAACCTGTACCAAATGCCCAGCTCTGTGTAAATCCAGAACTCAAGTAGTCTTCGGCTCCGGCAATCATAATTCCAAGATACTTCTAGTTGGCGAAGCTCCGGGTGCAGAGGAGGATAAGCAAGGCATCCCTTTCTGCGGCGCTTCAGGGAAAGTGCTTAGCGAATTACTAAACTCAGTAGGATTGTCACGTGAAGAGGTGTTTATTACTAATACTATTTTGTGCCGTCCGGAGAATAACCGTAATCCGGAGAAAGAAGAGGTAGAAAACTGCCGGGAAAGGCTGGATAAAGTGATTGAAATAATGCAGCCGGCAGTTATCGTCACTATCGGAAACTTTGCTACAGAGAGAATTCTGGGAAAGAAAGGAATAACCTCATTGCGGGGGAAAGTATTTCCTACAGTTATCGCCGGGAGAGAAGTTAAAGTTGTTCCAGTAATCCATCCGGCGAATTATCTGTATAATGGCAGGAATCCGGAAATATTTGCGCAGATGAAGAAAGACTTTGAGACGATTGCTTCGGTGATTCAGGAAAAGAGGAAACAGAGGGGATTGGAAGAGTTTTGAAGAATTGTTTTACATCTGAAATCCCTCCCAGCAATCTTTATAAATAAGCTTCATTTTTATTTAAAACATTACCAATGAGTTGTTTGGTTACAACGAGGTAGCAGATTCTAATGAATTGTTACCAGGTATTAAATTTAATAAACAAAACTGAGGTCAAACAAAATGGCTAATGAAGCAAAAGTGTTGGAAATCGTAGAGATAGCCCGGAATACGGGAAAAATCAGAAAAGGCGCTAATGAGGCTACTAAAGCCATCGAGAAAGGCGATGCTAAACTTGTAGTATATGCCAGTGATGTAAGCCCTAAAGAAATTGTGATGCATCTTCCTTTATTATGCAAAGAGAAGAACATCAAGTGCGTAGCCGTTTCTAAGAAAGAAGATTTGGGTGCTGCTGCCGGCTTAGGCGTAGGAACTGCTGCCGTAGCGGTGGTCAAAGAAGGCGAAGCTAAAGCTGCTTTGGAAGAAGTATTAAGCTCTAACGAGTAAAGGTGAGTCAAAATGCCTAAAGACGAACCCCAAGAAGTCAAGAAAGAAAACAAGCCCTTTCAGAAAGGATCGGAAGAGGTAAGGTCAGAAGGAGAGATTAAATTCTTTTCCGGAATTCCTGCCGAGGTTAAAGAAATTGTAGCCAGAGGCGGAACCAGAGGAGAAGTAACTCAGGTAATGTGTGAAGTTCTCGATGGCAGAGATAAAAACAAAGCCATCCGCAGAAATGTCAAAGGCCCGGTAAGAATCGGCGACATACTAATGCTATTAGAAACTGAAATTGAAGCCCAGAGAGTCGGAGGCCCCAAACGCGGCGCATCCACTGGCCCCAGGAAACAGGTGAAATAAAATGCCCAAATGCTCTTTTTGTGGAAATCAGCTGGCCAAAGGTACGGGAAAGATGGTTGTGTTTAACAGCGGCAAGATCCTTTACTTCTGCGCTAACAAATGTGAGAAGAATATGCTCAAGCTAGGCCGAAAACCGCTTAGAGTTAAGTGGACTGAAGCGTACAGAAAAGAAAAAGGCAGCGACGGCGGGAAAGTAGTAGGAGAAACAGCTGAGGAAGCGCCAGTAATGGAAGCGGCTGTGGCAGAGCCCAAGAAAGAAGTTAAATCTGCCGACAAGAAATAAGAGGTAATGGAAAATGCTCGAACGAACTTTAGTACTACTCAAGCCCGATGCAGTTCAGCGTGGATTGATGGGTAGAGTTATCTCCCGATTTGAAGATGTCGGATTGAAAGTAATCGGAGCCAAGATGGTGTGGATCGATGAAGCGTTTGGCAAGAAACATTATTTTGATGTAGCTCAGAGAAGAGGCGAAGCGGTGCTTAAGCGTTTACTGAAGATGATAACTTCCGGCCCGGTATTAGCGATGTGCCTGGAAGGAGTAAATGCAGTAGAAATCGTCCGAAAGATGGTGGGCGGGACCGAACCTAAGACTGCCCTTCCTGGAACTATTCGTGGCGATTTTGCTCATGTTAGTTATGAATATGCGGATAAAAAAGATATCGGCATCAAAAATCTGATACACGCTTCCGGAAACTCCGAAGAAGCCAAGCAGGAAGTGGCATTATGGTTCAAGAAGGATGAGCTGCATAGTTACAGGACGGTGCATGACCTGCACATCTTGGAATAGATTAACCTACTTAAATATACATTCAACATTAATGAGGTAAACCCAACATGGCAACAGAACGAATGGTGGATAAAGTAGCAAGGATAACTCAAAATCCTAAATTTATTAGAAATATCTGTACGTCGGCACATATACACCATGGAAAATGTGTTGCACCGGAGACGAGATTGTATTTGGCTGATGGAACCATAATTAGTGCCAACAATTTATATCAACTGGCTTCATTAAGCGGGGTTAATGTAAGAGAAAATACCGAAGAAACAGTTTACGATGTCTCTACACAGAATTTTGAAGTATTTTCATTAAACCAAGAGGCCGGAATCATTGAGAAAAAGAAAATAAGCCATGCCTGGAAATTACAAGGAGGAAAGGTAATAAAAGTCAAATTAAGAACGGGTGCAGGAATTACCACTACTCCCGAGCATCGCTACATCGTACTAGAAAACATGGAATTTGTAGAGAAGGAAGCCAGCGAGTTAAAGCTCGGTGACCGGCTGGTGTGCCCTCGAACCATCAGTATTAATGAGAATATTAACTTTCAGGAAGAAATATTACATCGTTTAGCTGCTTTTCCCTGCTATGCCCAATTAAATCCACTCTTTGGACAAGCTTTAAAAGGGCTTATCCTTAAGGATGGAATAACACAAATCAGCACGCAAGTTAATTCGAATATCAAGGGCAAATCATTCTACCACGGAATTTGGCAGAATCGCTATCAGATAACGGACTTGTTAAAGATAGCCCAGCACTTTGATATGAACCCAGAAGAAGTTTATGACCACATTGATAAAATATCTTTTCGGCTAAAAACCAAGAGCACCGCTAAGATTTCTCTTCCGCATAACTTTGAGGAGTTATTTTACTTGGCTGGACTTTTCTTTGGGGATGGCAGTGGCAAAAAATTTATTGTAGGAAAAGAAGAACTCCAAGACACTTTTGCTTCGTTGTGTGATTCTTTGAGTGTAACTGCGCACTACGTTGACTATGGCAAGCGCACACCGGAATTTGTTACTAATGAAAGCTTGTTATACTTACTGCATGCACTTTTTGATTACCCACTCAAGCAGAAAAGCCACAACATCAGAATAAACAACTTTATATTTAGGGCTCCATTGTCAGCTGTGGCCCGTTTCATTAGAGGGTACTTTGACTGTGATGGAACGGTAGAAAACTCCCGAAGGGCTATTTCAGTTACTTCAGTAAGTTCGCAAATGCTGAAAGACCTGCAATTGCTTCTGTTGAGGTTTAGTTGCATAAGTATTGTTCAGGGTGATACATTATACATTACTGGTAATTCAGCCCGAAAATTTCAAGAGAAAATAGGCTTCGGAATCGAAGAAAAGAGAATCAAAGCGGAGAAACTAGCAGAAAAAGTCCAAGGCTCATTGGTAACTGATGTAGTTCCTCTTTCTCGTGAAGAGCTGGTCAAAGTCAGGAAAGTCCCGATGGCTTCTATAGATCATCACTACTACAAGTACGAACAGGGCATATTAACCCCTACCGTGGATAAATTGTTGGAAATTAAGCAGAAATTTGGTGCTGCACTATTGCAGACAACCATTTTTGATAAACTGACCACCGGAGAGCTTGCCTTTATCGAAGTTATCTCTCTGGAAGAGGGAGAAGAGCCTTTAGTTTATGACTTCTCGGTTCCTGAGCATAAAAACTTCATTGCTGAAGGGATCGTAATCCATAATACCGCCTTCACCGACAATTTAATGGCCGCCGCAGGGCAGATGGCGTCTAAGTATGCCGGTGATCTGGAAAAAGGCATGGAAACCTGGCAGCATAAAGACGAGCAGGAAAGATTGTTGACCGTAGATGCAGCTAATGTTTCTATGGTGCATGAGTTTGGCGGAAATGAATACTTAATCAACTTGATTGATACTCCGGGACATGTTGATTTTGGCGGAAATGTTACCCGAGCCATGCGCGCCGTTGATGGAACCGTAGTTTTAATCTGTGCGGTAGAAGGAGTTATGCCTCAGACTGAAACTGTAGTTCGGCAGGCATTGAGAGAAAGAGTAAAGCCGGTATTGTTTATCAACAAGATGGACCGCTTAGTCAAAGAATTGAAATTATCCCCCGAACAGATCGCCGAGAAAGTAATGATGTTGATGAAACAGTTTAATGAGCTGATAGAGCGCATTGCCGAGCTGGAGTACAAAAATAAATGGAAGGTCAATGTTCAGGACGGCAGCGTAGCATTTGGAAGTGCCAGAGAAAACTGGGCGCTGTCATTTCCGTATATGAATAAGAAAAACATCAAGTTTAGTGACATTCTTAAAATATACGAGATGGAAGAAGAGGAGCGTAAAAAATGGGTGTGGGATAATGCTCCTTTGAACGAAGTTATTTTAGACATGATAATTAAGCACCACCCTGACCCGGTAGAAGCACAGTTATACCGCATCCCTAAGATATGGCGGGGAGAGTTGGATTCTGAATTCGGCCAAGATTTAATCCATTGCAATCCACATGGTAAGTTGGGTTTTGTTATCACCAGAATTGTTATTGATCCCCGATCGGGAAAGGATATTTCTGCAGGAAGGTTGTTCAGCGGAACCGTGCGCAGCGGTATGGAAGTTTATCTTAACAATGCCAAGCAGAGGCAAAGAATTCAGAACGTGTACATCTACAATGGAATCAAGCCGGAAATCATGGAGTCGCTTCCGGCAGGAAATGTATTGGCTATTTCCGGAGTATTGGGGAATGCTGGGGAGACAGTTACTTTAGAGCCGGAACAGGCCTTTGAAGAATTAAAGCACATCTTTGAGCCGGTTATTACTAAAGCGATTGAGCCGGAAGTACATGGTGACTTACCCAAGCTGATTGAAGTACTGCGCAAGGTTAGCCGTGAAGACCCCAGCATTAAAATTGAGATAAATGAAGAGACCGGGCAGAACCTGATGAGCGGGATGGGAGAACTGCATCTGGAAATCATAGAGAACAGGATTAAAGATGAGAAAGGGGTGAAGATAAAAACATCTCCTCCAATTGTGGTGTATAGGGAATCTATCACTAAGAAAAGTCCGGAAGTGGAGGGAAAATCTCCTAACAAGCATAACAAGCTGTACTTTATCGTAGAGCCTCTTGAGGTGGAAATTGTTAAAGGCATCAAAGAAGGAATGATTCCTACCGGCAGGTTCAAGAAGAAAGATGACCAATTGGTGAGCTTCCTTAGAGAAACTTGCGGCTGGGATACCAAGATGGCAACCCAGGTTAAAGCGGTTTATGGTGAGAATATGTTCTTAGACCAAACCAGGGGACAGGTGCACATTGGGGAAATCATGGAATTGGTGTTGGATATGTTTGAAGATGTGATGAAGCAAGGCCCCTTAGCTAGGGAACCTAGCATCGGAGTTAAAGTTTCTCTGGTGGATTGTACTTTGCATGAAGATGCTATTCATCGTGGCCCGGCACAGATGTATCCTGCCGTTAGAGAAGGTATCCGGGGGGCAATGATGCAAGCTGGTCCGGTTATGTTTGAGCCATTACAGGTAACCAGAATTGAGGCTCCGCATGACAATATGGGAGATGTGTCTAAATTAGTGTCTTCCAAGAGAGGCCAGCTGCTGGATATGAATCAAGAGGGCGATCAGACTATCATTATTGCCAAACTGCCCGTAGCAGAAATGATTGGGTGGGCTAGTGACTTAAGGTCAGCTACTGCTGGAAGAGGCGTGTCTTCATTAGTCGATCAGAGCTTTGAGAAGATGCCATATGAGCTGCAGGAGAAGGTAAGACAGCAGATAATTCAAAGGAAAGGATTGACGGAAGGACAGCTGGGGGCGTGAAGGTGTTTTTTGATTATATTTTTATCGTTTTGAGCTATTTTCCATATTTACTGGTGGTTCTTTGAGTAGTATTTCTGGTATTTTCTGTTGATTCTTTTTGAATGAGACAGTACCGTTTCGAATATCATTATAATAAATCACTATAAAACCATATTCTTTATCTGCTATTCTCTGAAAAGGTTCATCATCAGTTAAAATTGTTTTTATTGGTTTTTCTAAGCAACTTTCACTATTACAAACAATAGTTAATGAAATATCTCCTATTTCCAAACGCTTACGCATAAAATCTATGTGATTAATGAAACAATCATAACTGGGATTTTTCTCTCTGATATACCATTTATTCTTAAATATGGTTTCTAAAATATTTTTGAAATTGGATTGGTCTATTTCCCACAGGTGTTTAATGAATTCTGTAAATATATGTGGAGTAATATATAAGTTATAGTCTTTACCCAATCCTATTGAATTTAAAAAAGCTAGCAAATAATGGTAGTCATATACTTCATAGTTTCTTTGTTTGCCTAAGCTTTTAGATTGGAATTTTGAGATTAATCTTGTCCCATGAACTGAATCATAATGACCAACTACTAAAATATAAAGAGGGGCAGTATCCAGAAATATTCCTCTTTTGATAGATTTAATATAATCAAAATAACCCGTATAATCATATTTGTCTTCTACATAATGATAAGCATCAAAATACATTTTATTGTGTCCATTTTGGGTCTATCTTTAACTCTTCAAGTATTAATTCTGAATCTTTTAGTTTTCCTTTTCCTAAAGGCAGTACTATTTTATTAGTTGTAATGTCTACTTTAATTAAGTAATATTCTTTCTCAGAACCAACATCTGGGATTACGCTACAAATTACAATATGTCTTGTATTTGTTCCATTTTGACTAATATTCTCAATTTTAAATTCATGTAAATTTAAACTGCCAATATTTTCTTTCATCCAATTTCTAGCTACTTCGGAAGCTTTCAAAACGTCCAATTCTGGGTCTCTTGTTTCTCCTACCATTTGCATTCCTCTAAAATAGTGCTTGTTTTATAAGATTTACTATATTTCTGGAGTAACATACAAAAACTATAAAACCACAATCTCATTTTTAACACCTCTTTAGATAATTAAGCTTAGTTTTTCAATATATAACTATTTATATCTTGTAGCATATAGATTGATTTATCCACAAGTATAAAAAAGTCAGGTGATTAATCTCAATAAACATTATCATGATGATCGAAATCTACAAATAAGATAAAATTCTTTTCTTTGTTAACCTGAAAGGTGAGCACAAAATGCTGGTCGATGTGGACTCTTTTAAGATGCTGTAAAGGTGATCGTAAATTTTTATACCTATCAATCGACTTTAAATCATTACTAATAATCTCTTCCACTTTTTTAGCGATGATGAGGGACTTTTTTCTATCTTTTTGGTTCAATTTTTTAATAATAGCTTTCAATTCTTCAGTAAGTTCGTAGTCAAACATTTAATTCAGCTCAAATAACTCTTTAAATTCAGTTTTACTCATCTTTTTATATCCATATTTACTAAAGTGTCTTTTGCTCATAGCAATGACTTTTTTAACATACTCATCATTGGCTTCTTTTTCTACAAATTCATCGCCAAATAGTTCAATGAATTTATTGGCGGCTTCAGACTTGTCATGCAAATCAAATTTAGCTTTGATAACATTAAGTACCTGATTTGCATATTCGCTAAGCGTTATTCTTGCGTAGACCATGTTGTACCTCCAAGTGCATGTGATGTGTACGTGGAATACACTCCACTTTAAAAATGTTTTGGTGGGAAAACCTCAAATCTATTATTTTTAATCGCACCATTCCGTATCCCTGGAAGTGATGATTATCTCTTTTCTTTCGGGAGGAGATGATTTCTTCTCTGTAACTCGTTCTGAACTTGCAGTTTCGTTTACAACATCTTTCATGTCTATAACTTTGTTTATCTCAAACACTTTTCTTTTATTTACGTTCCCGCATCTTTGGCAGCGGAAATATAATCCCCACTTTCCCCGTAAAGTTTCAAGATACTCTCCGCAGATGCATTTCATCTCATTCATCAACGAATCCTTGTGTTTCATGCACACGGGTATATCCTGGGAATTAGTAGTAATGGACTGTTCGCCGCAGAAAGGGCATGCTTCAATCTTCGATTCACCGTAACGTTTTTGGATGAACATTCTGAAGTAGAAATGGGAGGAGTTTAAATTGGTTTTGTTTTTTGTTGCAGTGTTAATTACTACGCTTGTTTTTAGTCAGCTCTACGATTATTTAATTATATGACCTTTCTTACCCCTGAACAAGCCTCCGGCACTCGCTTTGAAATCTGGGTGGAAGAACTGTTGAAAGACAATGGATACTGGGGTGTGCGCAGAAATGTGGAATATCATCAACAGAGGTATGTATTCCGGCAGGTGGATGTGGAATATCAAGACCTGAATGTATTAAATCCATTGGTTCTGCTTAATTCTTTGGTTATTTTGGAACTGAAATATTCTATCCACGGAAGAGTTAATTCAAGTTTGCAGCAGGAAAAGAAGAAGTCAGGGCAGCTGCTCCCAAGAATAGATACTATCGTTAATGAATTGGAAGAAAGAAGAAAGTTTGTAAACGCTAGAAAAGCAATATTAACCACTAACGGTCATTTCAGCGATGAAGTGCATCGAGAAGTTCAGCAGTATCGAAATATCGAGCTATGGGAAAAGGAGCAGTTGAACCAGCTGGATAAACGCAGAAGAGGACTGATGGACTATTTGTTTCCGAAGATACCTCTCGATAAAGTGGGAGATATTGATTTGAGCAGTTATGGACTCAATTCGAAGAAAGAGAAAGTGTGAAATTTTGTTTGACAACTAACTGCTTTTGTTATATACAAACTGTCCAACTCCCATATGCTCGGCTCTTAATGCACCGGCACAGGATAAAAAATAAAAATTCCACTTCCGAAGTTCTTTTGATTCAAGATTAATCACCTCATTATCTACAGCTCTATTCAATCTTTCATTCCAAGCTAACAAAGTTTTCACATAGTGGGGAGTTAAATCTTGAAATGCAGTTCTATCTGCTGGTTGAAAATATTTTGATGCAATAGATTGAACTATCTTTTTTGGAGGAAGTTCGTGATTTGGGAAAATATATTTACGTATCCATGGATTGCTAAGTATTCTATCAGTGGGAGAATAAAGAGTCTGGAATAAACATCTTCCTTCTGGTTTTAGAGCATAGTTTACAGATTTCATAAATTGTTCGTAATTTTTATGTCCAATATGTTCTAAAACTCCTACTGCTGTAATTTTATCAAAGCAACTTGAAGAGAATAATAGAGGAATATCTCGATAATCACAAACATGTACTTTAACTTTTCTCTTTTCACAAAGTTTCTTGGCATGGCTTGCCTGTGACTTAGATAAAGTAACCATCGATACATCAACATCAAATCTTTCAGTCATATATAATGCTAAACCACCCCAGCCTCCACCGATATCTAGAATTCTGTCTCCCCCTTTAAGATTTAATTTATTACATATTAATCCCAACTTATTTTCTTGAGCTTGGTCAAGATTATCTGTTCCTTCAAAATAACCACAAGTATATTGATTGTAATGGTCTAAAAAAGCCAGAAACAAATTTTGATCCAAATCATAATGTTCATCAATAACTTTGTATGAACCTGCCCGTTTTTGTAAATTTTGTATTCTCCTAGTAACTGAACCTACAAAATCATAGGCTTGTGATAAAGTTGGACTGTAAATCCCTGATTTTAATAATCCAAACACCACTGAATCGACAGAATGGGCATCCCAAGCTCCATTTACATAAGAATCTCCTAAACCAATAGACCCTTTAAGTAATACTTCCCTAAAAAATAGGTCATCATGAATTATTACATCATTTGAATCGGAGCTACCTGTCCGTAATCCTGCTCTTTCAAAGAGATGAGTTACAATCGTGTTAATCATAATGGGAATAATGAGGGGAATGTTATAATACTTTCTTTGGTTTAGCTTGTGGATGACTTTGAATAACCCTTCTAATTAAACCACCAAAATCCTTATAAATCCCCCTCTAATTTAGAATTGTGTTGGGACCTTAGCTCAGCCTGGGAGAGCACTACGCTGAAGACGTAGGTGTCCGGGGAAGTCATTCCTTAACTGAAATGGCTACGGAATTCAAATCCCCGAGGTCCCATCTTCTTCATTTTTATGATACCAGCATCGGCGTCAATATCTGTCCTGCAAACAAATTGAATAATACCGTTACCACTCCTGCTATAAAGCAGTAAAGCAACGTGCTATTTATCATATTCTTCCCCAGCATATATCTTTCTGCCGACTTATCTGCCCCATTTTCAATTCCATTGCATAAAATAGTTAGAATGTAAGCTATCTGTACTACATAAATTCCTACAACTATCTGGAAATGATATGTTGGTATCCCCACACCAAAAATGTTCATAATTCCGCCCAACCCTCCAGAGTCGGCAGCTCCGCCGCTAGCGCCAAAATCCGCCAACTGCGAACTTAACTTAGTCAAGATAGTTGATATCATTGCAGTAATTCCTATCACAATCCCGGCAATAGCAGGAGTGAGAAACCTAATCTGCGAATTCATGGAAGAAAGCACTTCAGCCATAAGATCTTTCAATCGTTCTTCTACGGTATGAATCTCTTTGATATATCGCGACATGGACAGCAGCGCTTGAGCAGCAATGCGAGGACCTTTCTTAGCACTCTCTATTAGCACTTTCATCGCCGAGGAGATAACTTTAGACGGATAATTGGACAAGGCGCCCACTTTAGGGTCGAAAATAGCTTGTTCTAATCCCATACCCAAGCGAGTCATATTTCTCTCCGCCAAGGCAAAAAAATCTCCGGAAGTAGTTCCGCGCATATTCTCAGCTACTTTAGCGAAAGCAATTTCTGCCGGCAGTCCATCTCCTAAGCGATTTCCTAATTGAAATAACGCCGAAGAAAACTCATCCTCTAACGCTTTAGTCTGCTCTCGGATTTTTATCACGTTCTTAGCGCGCAAAGAAAAGAATAAGCCGATGGATACTCCTAACGTAGCGATAACCACCAATGAAAGTATCGTAGCTCCTACGCCAAATGGCCCTAGCTTGTTTTCTATAGTACAGGTTGGCCCGCAGGCATCAGCCGAGCCCCCCTCATCTCCGCATGGCGGACAAACATAATCTAAAAATTTAGTGTTGCCGTCTTCATCTAAAGGAATATCAAACGCCGGGTTTAAAGCGTGAACAATTATGGGAAAAAAACCGATTAATAATCCTACCACTAAAATCATGATGCTGAAATATAATGGATTTACTTTAACCACTAAGCTCTTGCCCAGGTTTAGGCTTACACTTTTATATTTCCCATCCGATTCTTCTTTTAGGTCGGAGGCGCCATAACCTGCCGGCCGCCGGGATAAGATAGTTTTTCCTAAATAATATACTGAAATGGGAAGGGTGATATTGTAAATCAACGAGATATAAATAGCAGAGGTAAAAGGGTTAGTTCCGCCGCCGCTCATGAAGCTTACTACTAAAGGCAGAATCACTAATCCTAAGATGGGTAGAATAATCCCTAACATATGCAGCATGGTGATGGGGGAGTTTAATGAATGGGCATAATGCAGCATATTTTCATACGTTCCATTAAGGATTACATCCAAAGATTTGTCTAACAGGGTAAGCCGGCGCTCTTCCGAGCCTTCAAATAACGATGATTCTATCAGATGGAACGCTTCTACAAATTCTTTATCCGTCTCTTTCCACAGCTCTAAGTAGGCATTGGCAGAATCCCTGACGTTGGAATATCTTTGAGTTTCCACATCCCATAAGATTTTGCGGAAATCTAACGCTAATGGCGCTTCAAGATGATCTGCAGCAAATTCAATGGCGCGTTCTAGATTAGAAGTGTGGCGCATGAACGTAACCATGTAAAACACGCTTTGCACCATCTGGTTGGAAGCTTTCATCCTCCAGGTATTGGCCATGAACGTAGGAATGCTTTTCAATGCCGGAATCATTAATAGTCCACCGATAACCGTAAATGCGACTAATGGAACCATGGGCGGTAAGCCAAAAAGTGTGGGGATTACAAACATAACCAATGAGCCAAATACCATTATCATTAATGGAAGAAGAATGGAGAAAGAAACTACTCCCGAAGGAGTCACATTAAGATGGCAGGCATCTAAGTTTTTCTGTAACTGCTCTCCGCTGGTTCCGCTGACTTTTAGTTTGAGGGTATTCTCAGAAAAATTACACGCTTTTTCATACCACGAAAAGTGTGTCGGGAATAATTCTTCTTTAAACTCGGAATATTCTCTGGATGAAATCTTACTCGGCTTGGCTTCTGCTGCTGCTCCAAATTCTTCCCGGACTTTAGACTTGTACTTTTCCAGCAGCTTTTGATATTCATCCTTTTGCATGACTTAACCTATCACCATGTCGAGGGTTATTTAGGTAGTTTAAAAAGATTGCTGGAAGAATGAGCATTTAACCTATCGTAATATCCCTCTTAGAATATCCTCGAAATACTAAATAATGTGGATTTCCCCCTTTTAGTATACATAAACGTAATATTTATATATTAACTTCCATTTTCCAGTGTGTATGGTAATGCTGTTTGACCAGTTCAACCTTTCCGAGGATATTTATAAGATTATTTTCGCTACAGAGCAGCAGGAGATTGTGGCTAGATTGTTGGTCAAATATATGTTTGAGAACAGTGGGGAAATCGGTAAAACCGAAATGAGCGTATTTGCCAACTTGCTGCATGAAGGCAGCTTAGTGATTAGGGAGAAAGGAAGATTTCCATTGCAGCCAGAAGTGCGTATTTCTTACAATAAACGGCAGTTTTACGATAGAATCTTAACTCCCATGAAAAGTATGGGGTTGATAGATTATGATATGTATCGCCGGAAGTATAAGCTCTCTGACAAATTTAACAAATTGATGATTAAATTGGGCTTGATGTGGATAAGAGAATTAGAACGAGGAAAGTTAGAAGCGACCTTATCCAAAGGGCAGGACAAGAAGATAAGTGCGTTAGTATCCAGCAAAGCCAGCAAGATTTCTGATTTGAGCAAGTTAGATGAGGAGATGTAGAAAAGATTTAGTTCAAACCTCTGAGAAAACTTTATAAATGACGGTTTAAATTAACTAAAGTATGGGACGAATTAAGACTACAGTGATAAAAAGGAAGACTAAAGGAATCTTAAGTAAGTATACTGAGCGCTTTAATACCGATTTCAGCGGCAACAAGCTAGCTTTAGCTAAGTGCACCAGCATTACCAGCAAGAAGCTCAGGAACGTAGTTGCCGGATATCTATCTCGCTTAAAGAAGAAAGAAGCGTAAGTAACGTATTTGTTTAACATCATCAGTAAGATGCTAAACAAATATTAACTAACCTAAAACAGTTAGGAGGGACGGAACATGAGTGACGACCATTCTATATTTATCGGAGATAAGCCTTTTATGAATTACGTTACCGGCGTGGTAATGCAGTTTACTATAAAAGGCGCTAGGGAAGTGGGCATCAAAGCTAGGGGGAAGTTCATTTCCAGAGCGGTTGACGTAGCAGAAGTATCCCGCAAGAGATTTCTCGACAATACGGTGGACATAAAAGAGATAAAGATTGACAGCGAGGAGTTCCAGAATAAGGAAGGGCGGCAGGTGCGGGTAAGCAATATCGAGATTTATCTGATGAAGAAGTGATTTTTTGTTTTTACTTTTTATTGTTTTCTGTTGTTTTTAGTTTGACCCCACCGCAACCTATAAATACCCCTGAAAAATACCTCTTTCTTATGTTATTCGCACAACCATTCGGGATGGAAGATGTAATCGCTTCCGGAGGAGCTCCGCCGATTGAATTTACCGAGATGCTGCAGCCGCTGACTGAAGTGATAAAGCCCATTATTACCGTTATCGGAACACTCTTAGGAGGATTGTTAGGGGTTTATATTCTGATGCTGTTAGTTCGCTGGTGGTATGAACGCAAGCAGTTAAAGGTTATGGAAGGGATTCGTTACGACTTAGATTATCTTAACCAGCATTTTAATTTGCCGTATTCCCAGAAAAAACCGCACAAGTTATATCATAAAGTTCTCCCTCTGGAAGAATTGAGGGGGCTGGAGAAAGAGTGGGAGGAAAAAGAACAAGAGAAAGAAGGAAAGAAGAAAGAAAAGGAAAAAGAGAAAAAAAAGAAAAGCTAGGATGAAAAGCTGAAAACTCACCGTTATCTATTTAAACTGGGTAAATTTAATTCTTTAACATGGACTTCAAACACGAAATAATTGCATTGTTAAAACCAGCAACTAAATTAAGCGAAGAAGAACTATCACCATTGGTAGCTTCTCCTCCTGATCCTAAACTGGGCGATTATGCTTTCCCCTGTTTTAAGTTGGGAAAGAATGCTAAAGAAGAAGCGGACAAGCTCAAAGCAAAGTTAAAACTCCCTAAATTTATTGAAAAAGTAGAAGTTTCCGGACCGTATCTTAATTTTTTTTTGAGTAAAACTTTCTTAGTGGAGCAGACTTTATCAGCTATCCGTCAAGAGAGGAAAAAATACGGCGCTGGCACAGAGAAGAAAAGCATCGTAGTAGAATTTTGCAGCCCTAACACCAACAAGCCGTTGCATCTGGGCCATGTAAGAAATATGGCGTTGGGAGATGCCCTAAGCAGAATTCTCGCTTTTAGGGGAAATAAAGTTCATCCGGTAGAGATAATTAATGATAGAGGCGTGCATATCTGCAAATCCATGCTGGCGTACGAGCGGTGGGGGAATTCCCAGAAGCCGGATAAGAAAACCGATCACTTTGTGGGAGATTTTTATGTACTATTTGCCACTAAAGCTAAAGAAGACGAGCATTTGGAACAGGAAGCACAGGAAATCCTGATAAAGTGGGAGCATGGAGATAAAAAAGTGTTGGCATTGTGGAAAAAAATGAATAAATGGGTAGTAGACGGCTTTAGGCAGACTTACACTAAGTTTGGGGTTAAGTTTGAAAAAGAATATTTTGAATCAGATTTCTATACCAAAGGGAAAGATATTGCTTATGACGGATTAGAGAAAGGATTTTTTGTTAAAGATGAAACTGGGGCGATTGTAGCTCCTTTGGATGATTTTGGATTAGGAAAGAAAGTTATTGTGCGCGGGGACGGAACTGCGGTATACATCACCCAGGATTTGCATCTGGCAGAATTGCGTTATCAGGAATTTAAGTGCGACCAGCAGATTTATGTGGTAGCATCAGAGCAGAATTTACATTTCAAGCAGTTGTTTAAGCTCATGGAATTGTTCCAACGCCCGTATGCTAAGAATTTGTATCACTTAAATTATGGCCTGGTTAATCTGCCCACGGGAAGGATGAAATCCAGAGAAGGAACTGTGGTTGATGCTGATGATATCATGGAAGAAATGTTTGGGTTGGCGGAGAAAGAGATTCGTGCTCGATATACAGAGCTATCTGAAGCAGAAATTAAGAAACGGGCGCACGATATTGGTATTTCTGCGTTAAGATTTTATATGCTGCGGGTGGATGCGATAAAAGAGATGATATTTAATCCGCAGGAATCGATCAGCTTTGAAGGAGAAACCGGCCCGTATGTGCAGTACACCCATGCCCGTGCATGCAGCATCATCCGGAAAGCTGCGGAGAAGGCATCGGCGAAAATATCTCTTAAAGTAGATTTTTCTAAGTTGAAAGAGAAGGAGGAATTAGCCGTAGTTAAATTATTGTACGAATTCCCTGAAGCAGTATCTAAAGCGGCAGAATTATACAAGCCACATATTATTACCAGCCACTTGCTGTTATTGGCGCAGAGGTTTAATGAGTTCTATCATGCGCAGCAGGTTATTTCTGATGACAAGGAGTTGATGAAGGCTCGGCTGTTGCTAGTTGATGGTGTGCGGCAGGTATTAGCGAATGGATTGGGATTGTTAGGAATAACGGCGTTGGAAGAGATGTAAGAAGTTTTTTAATTTATTTAACTTATAGACCAATAATTTTTGTAAAACCAAACGTTTAAATACCTCCTAGAATTAACCTCCGGCTAAAGGGGGAATAGATGTTAAAGTATGCGTATTACCAGCAAGGAAAACCAACCGTAGGGGAAGGGCTGAGCTATGTTGCTCCTGCCAACGGAGATTTTCTGTGGCTATATCTCTCCAAGCCCAGTGTTGAAGAGCTGAATAAGATTGTGCAAGATTTCTCGTTAGATTTAAAGACGTTGCAGGAATTCAGCCATGCTAGCCACTCCAAGCGCTATTCTACTACGCCGTTCCAGTTTGTGTTTGTGGATTATTTTATAGAGAAAGAGAAGATTAAGTCTACCAAATTATTATTTGTGCTGGGTAAGAATTTTCTGATAGTGGTGGTCCCGCAGCCGTTTGAGTATTACGATGCTCTCTTCCATCGGCTGGTGCATGAGCTTACTTTGTGCAAAGGAGCAAGGAGCATCGGCCACTTACTTTATCATTTCTTAGAGGAAGATACCGAAGAGAATTATGACGTGCTGGAGAAGACCGAAGCGCAGATAATTAGCTTGGAAAGCGGAGTTGTGGGCACAAAAGAGGTTAATGTGCGGGAGATTGTAGCGTTGAAACGGGAATTGTTTCACATGACACGGCGCTTTTGGGCTTCGGCAAAGATTATTTTTGCCATCAAGAAAGGGATCACCCCTTTGGTGCTGGACAAGCAAAGCGCCAATCTTTTGGATGATATTTACCACACCTTCCAGCATCAGTTAGATATGGCTACGGCGCAAAAAGAGATGCTTTCAGATGTTCTGGATGTTTATACTGCTTCACTTTCTAATCGTTTAGCGAACATTTCTAATGGGCTTAATCATACCATGAAGTTCCTAACTGCTTTAACCGTAATTTTGATGATTCCAAATCTGCTGGCCAGCGCTTTTGGGATGAATTTTAAGCTCATTCCGTTTTCAGAGTGGGCTTACGGATTTTATTTCATTGTAGGGATTATGGCAGTGTCTCTGATGGTAACCTTAGGATATTTCTGGAGAAAGAAGTGGCTGTAAACAACTCTTTGAACCATTATTATTCACTATCGATAACCTTTTAAGTGTTTATATTTCGTTCTAATTTACCATGCCAGGAACCTCGACCGTTTTAGTCGGACTGCAATATGGAGATGAAGGCAAAGGCAGAATTCTGGATAAGTTATTAAAAAGTAATCCCGATGATAAAGTAGTAGCTCGATTTAACGGAGGCCCAAATGCCGGGCATACGGTGAAAGAAGGCGAATCAGAATTAAAGTTGCATCAAATCCCTTCAGGAGTTCTTGACCAGAACGCAATTTTATACATCGCTACCGGTTGTGTTATTAACCCGGAAAAGCTAGTGGCAGAAATTGGAGATATAGAACGCATTGGGAAACAATTCAATAGAGATTTGTCTTTGAATGGAAGATTGTTTATCTCATCTAAAGTTACGTTGATTCAGCCGCATCAGCAGTTACTAGATGGAATTAATGGAATGACTCTGGGAACTACTGGGAATGGAATTGGATACGCTTATGCCGGGAAAGCGTTAAGGAAAGAAAGGGATTTCCTGAGAAGCCTAAGATTGGGAGATTATTTAGCAGATAGCTCTAACTGCCAAAAAAGTTCTGAACTGAATTTACTGGAAGTTTTGAATGAACATCCTATTTTAAATCGGAGAACAGCACTGGAATCATTAGACCAATTCAATGGGGCTATTGGGAAGCTGCAATCGTATGTCTCATTTGACCCTTTATTTCTAGAAAAGAAAGTTCGTGCCGGATTAGATGTCTTTTTTGAAGGAGCACAAGCATTCATGTTAGATGTAGATCATGGAACTTATCCGTTTGTCACTTCCAGCAATACCGTTGCCGGTGCGGCTTACGTTGGCGGAGATTTGTCGCCAAAGTATCATCATAAAACCATTGGCGTAGCTAAAGCGATTATGTCCCGGGTGGGAAATGGCCCTTTTGTATCCGAATTTGGCGGAGAGAAATCCGAAATATATTGTATGGAAGATGGGGGAAAAGCTCATACTAAACCCCAAGAATCAGCAGCATATAATCCGCAGGAATTGTTGAACAGCAAAGATCAATTCGAATTAGGAATCGCGCTGCGCATGCTGGGAAACGAGTATGGCGCTACTACTGGAAGGCCTAGGAGATTAGGTATGTTGGATTTAGTACAATTAAAACAGGCCTGCGCTCTTAATGGCGTAGATGAATTGTATATCAATAAATTTGACCAATTGGCATTATTTAGAGAGACAGTACCTCCGGGAGTTCCTGTAGTTACCGGTTATGTGTTAGGCGGTAAAGAGATTGATTACGTTCCGGCTTCATCAGAGGCATATCGTAGAGTTGATCCTATAATAACTTATCTCCCGCATTTACCAGAGATAAGTCACTTAAGACAATATAATGGCCTTCCGCAGCAAGTTAAGACACTTATTTCTTTTATAGAGGATTTTGTTGAAGTTAAAATTCACGGTATCGGTGTTGGCCCGGAAAGGGATGAATTCGTAGACACGTCGCCGGAAGAAAGGATGAGATAAACATCGTAAACTGCAATCGTGGTCAACATTCTTAACCAATAAGTTTATATATTTGCACAGGTTTTAATGGTTTACACGGAGGTAATTAATATGGTAACTATTACCCTTGCGGTTCCAGAAGAACTTAAAGTAAAGATGGATGGATTTCCCGAGATGAATTGGTCGGAAGTAGCTCGGCAGGCGTTTATGCAGAAAGTAGTTGATTTGGAATTTTTAAAGCGGTTTAAAGAGAAAAGCACTTTTACAGATGATGATGCCTTGCGCTTAGGAAAAACAGTAAATAAATCATTAAGCAAGCGTCTTCGGAAGATGGCCAGATAAGTTATATCTTCTCCGCAAACCATTTAAACCACGTTCCCTTTCCCCCTTTCAACATGAAAAAAGAGGTAAATGGGAAAAAAGAAGAGGCTTCTACTAAAACTAATATTACTGAACTGCTGAACAAGAGCGAGATTAGCTTATGGCTGGACAATTATAATGATATTTTTTCTGATTTTGATCCCCGGCCGTATGCACATCGGGCTCTGTCGCAGGATTTGCTGGATGAAGCTAAACGGGCCACTCGAGAAGCTCCCTCGGGAATAGAGTTGAGGTTTCTGATTCCGAACCCTCAGCGCAATTTACAGCATGAATTTATGATTAAGAAACGCCTGCGGGAACATTTCAGGAAGCATTCTGCCCGATTGGAAGCCGAATATAAAGCGATAAGGAAGAAAGGGATTATTATGGCGATTATTGGAATGCTACTGCTTACTGCCGCTACTTTTTTGTATCAGCATGATGGTAATAAATGGTGGACTTCGTTTTTGATAGTATTGTTTGAGCCGGCAGGATGGTTTACAATATGGATTGGATTAGAGAAAGCCTTTGCAGTGTATGAGGGCAGCGAGCATAAGCTGAATCGTTTGTTCTATCAGAAGATGGCCAAAGCAGAGTTTAAGTTTGAAGGGTATTAGAAGAAGAACGAATTATAAAAACTAAGCGGGCCTACAGGGACTTTCTTCAAATTACACTTGATAGCGTAACTTGCTTCGAACCCTGATTAAGCGGTTACCTGCAAGCACGTTCGCTCATATCATTGCTGGTGCTTACCGAAGCCGCTTGTGCTTTATGGCAATAGTATCCATTACACCATAGGCCCATCGGAGAGAGAAATCAACGGCTGTTTTTAAAACTAACCCAAAAAATGTTTCACTTTTATTTGGAGTACACATAACGAAGGACATAAACAATTATACAAGTAGATTATGTCCGCCCTATATAGTAACGGTAACTCATGTATGAATATTAATGTCCGTTACTATATACATAATATGGGCAAGAAATTTAAAATTAAGGATATCCCCTTACTGAGCGATGCGGAGAATAACTTTCAGGGTAAACTAACAAGCCGTCTTTAGCCGCAATAGTAGGAACATCTGTAGCTCTCTGTACTGCACGCGCTTCTTCTAATGGATTAGCTTTAAACATCTCAAATCCGAAGTGAGTTAATATCACCGCTTTGGGCTTGACCATGGACACAATCTTAATCGCCGATTCCGTGTCCAGGTTCATTCCTGCCGCTTTGTTTCCAGGATAAGGAACATTCAGAATTAAAATATCAGTTCCGCCCAACTCTGCGATTAAATTATCCGTAAGCTTCGTATCACCGGTATAACTTAACGTAAACTTGGGGCAGAAGAACTTAAAGCCTACGGCAGTTTCATCGCCATGTTCAGCTGAGATAGCATTTATTTCTACCAAATCAAATCCTATTTTATGGTTTTTTTCCATGGGAATTACTTTTTCGGGCATAGCAGCGTGATGCTTAGTTAATGCTGGATGCATTTGCTCATTTCCCAAAATTACTGATTTACTTGCCAACAATACCCCCCGGTGCTCTAAACCGCAGTGAGTCATAGCATCAATCACTACATTTAATTCGGCACAGTGATTAGTATGATTATGTGTAACTAAAACGGCAGTATTATGGTTAAGGTTAATTCCATATTCTTTGGCTTTCACTAATGCTCCTGGTCCCGGATCTAAGTGGAACTGCAATTCTCCCACCTGAAATACAATTCCCCCTCCGGATTGGATCTGCTTGCTGACCGCATTTCCTCCGGCAGTTCCCAGAAAGATTAAGCTCGACATACCGGTTTGGGAAGCCTTTAAGTTAATAAAGATTGTTATGATATGGAGTATAGGTATAATCTGATAATCAGTTCTCTGTACCAATCTTCTCTTTCAGCTCTTTTATCATCATACTCCATAGTTTTTTTTACTCATCTCCTACCCACATTTGGTAGAACGTAGGTAAATTTATCTATGGATTTGAGGCAATTAGGCACCGGCGCAAAGTAGACCATTTCTTCCATAACTTTTATAAAAGCGGTTTATTATGAGAAAGTAGGTACGGATAAAGTTTAATTAGGGGGTGTTTTCAATGGATAAAGAAGAAATAATTAAAGCAGTTGAAAGTGTTTATAATAGCTATTTGCAGGATGAAGTGCTGATGGATGCCCTAAGAGAAGGTTCTCTTTCCCTGCGGCTGATGTGTTCCGAAGCGCAGAGTTTTTACTTATGTGACAGCGGCAAGGTTATCAATGAGGTGGAAGGGATTTTTATGGTCTGCGATGAGGAAAGTTTTCCTTCTACCCTGGAAAAAGCTGCGGAAAGTTACGTTGAAAATTGTGGTTTAGAGAACTTGTCCAGTCCGGCTAAGGCAGTATCTGCTCT
This sequence comes from Candidatus Woesearchaeota archaeon, assembly GCA_016214025.1. Lineage (GTDB taxonomy): Archaea > Nanobdellota > Nanobdellia > Woesearchaeales > GW2011-AR9 > JACRPH01. The sequence continues at coordinate 369 of JACRPH010000065.1, read as the reverse complement.
GGAAAGAGGCTTAGGTGAGAGTGTGAAAAAATTTAAAAAAGATTATGCACAAGATCCCAAAGCAGCAGTTGAGAGGATTTGGGATTCTGGGAGAAATTATGTTTAAGATGATGGAGGGATAAAAATGCACAAAACAAGAATAATTGCAGGAATTGAAAAAGTTTTTGAAGGGTATGGAGAAGATACAGAATTAATGGAAGCTTTAAGAGAAAGTGATTCCTCGCTTAAGCTTTTTCCAACCCATGGTGGATTAAATTATAGTTTATTTAGTGATGGCAAGATAATTTCTCTCTATAGAGGTGAAACTCCTATTCTTTCTAATCCTCGAGAGGCAGCCGAGACTTACTTCCGATATTTACGTTTTAAAGG
>JACRPH010000055.1 GCA_016214025.1 Candidatus Woesearchaeota archaeon | reverse complement strand
TAAAAAATCAGAAATATGGGGCATTAGGAATAAAGAAGTTGGGGCAGAAAACATTGGGCAGTTTTGCTTATTAATCCGGCGAGCGCCCGTCATGCCGTCCGGTCTGTGACCGGCGGTAGGGCGCTCGCAACGTTTTGACAAGGTCTTTCTTTAACGTATTCAACATCTCTTCTGGTTACTCTAGATAGACCGCCTTTGGAGTTTATTCTGAATTGGAAAGTTTCTACAGTAGTGACTAAATCTGAGAAAGTGTTTGCACCTATTTCTTCTAAAGCTTGCAGAATGATTTTAGTGGGCTTGGTGCAATAGCTCGGAATATCATTTCTTAAGAAGTGTAGATATTGAACATGGTCAGCGTGGGCGTGGGAGATGAGAAGAGCGTCGAACTCACGCTTTTCTTCTTTTCTTCCCATGTGTTTTAAGTAATCGTTGCGATAAAGTCCTTTTAAGTCTGGAAGAAGGTTTAGTTCGATTAAATCGGGTATGGAAGCGCATTTCCTGGGCTGGAGGAATTCCGAGAAGAATTTGCCGGCTTGGGAGAAAGACATGCCGAAGTCTAAGAGGAGCTTGGTGGTTTTGTGTTCAACTAATATCTTATTTCCGCCGATTTCATTCTTGCCGCCTAAAATAGTTATTTTCATTTGCGTCAACTCTTCCGTCAACTTTCTTAAGCATTATTCTGGGACGTTTTCTTCTTCAATTTTAAATCGGATTAATTTTACAATCACGTATGTATAAGGTTTATGCTTTAGATTTCCAATCAAGAGGTAATGTAGCCAATTTTCTTTTTCTATCCCATAATTATCTTTCAATCTCATACAATGTTCTTCGGAATTTGGATTTTGTTTCATAAATTGATATGCTTCCCAAGACACAATCTGTTGTTGATGAGGATGTTTTGAGCTACATGGGCCTACGCAGTCGTATTGTAAGTATGGAGTAAAAGCAAAGTCGTCTGGATTCATAATATCATATTCTTGTTCTGCAAGTGTAGTCTGAGCCTCAGAAATTTCTTTTTTTCTCATAAGTAAGAATTTCATATTCGTTGGCTTTATAAGACCAAAGCTTTTATTATTATCTCTGATTTGAGAGAAGGTTGATTTTGAAATATTCTCAAGTAGGGCGATTTTTTCTGGTCGTTTTAGCTCTTTATTCTTCTTAGTTCCTTTTTTTGTTATTTCTTTTTGTGCGTATATTCTTTTTGACAAATTGTCAAATTCTTCTTCATATTGGTTAATAACAAAAGTATTTTCTCGACCATCATCATTCGGCTTTCTAACTTCGACATTAATAATCTCCCAGTCATGGACATAACCAGGCGGTACTGGGAAAACTCTTACAAACCCGGTCTTTTCTGACCATAAACATAAGCACCTTCCCTGCCTGCCTTTTAGTTTTCTTGCTTGGTTAAGAGCTCCCTGTCCCAACACCACCATCTCTTTCAGCCAAAATGATGCTATTTCAGTCATAAGTTTATTACCTCATGTTCCCTGCTTTTAATAACTTTAGCTACTTCTCCCCTATGGCAAAAGTTGCAGTCTGCTTCAAAGCATAAGAGAGCGATTCTCTTGGTTGTTCCCAACTCAATAATTCTGTTGATATAAACTTCTTTGATGGGGAGAGTTTCCCTATATTTTGCGAATAATTTATCATAATCTGCTGGGGTATTGAGGTTTTTCCGCTCTTCGCTTTCAATTCCTAATTCAGGGATATGAAGATAATCAATACCCGCATCTTTCAACTTCTTCATCAAAGCATCTTTAATATAAATAAAGTTCATGCTAAACGGATTTCTTCTGATGTCAATTAAGAGTTCTATCTGGTTGCTTACTAATGCGTTGAGAAATTGGTCTATATCCTTCTTTTCATATCCTATGGTGAAAAATCCCGGCTCTATTTTCTTTGGTTTCTGCGTTATTAATTCACTTTTTACAGTGTATTGCGGATATTTTTGATAGACATAATCGGTAATTTTCTTTTCATTTGGAAACGATTTTAACCTGGTTGTTATGGTCTGGTTGTGCTCTCTTCTTACTTCTTTTAATACTGTTTCTCCTGCTTTTGTGATGGTTGTTTCTTCTTGGTCAACCAAATTGTTGTCTCTTAACTTTCTCAAATCATCAAAACAGAGATGGGAAAATGGTCCTTGCTTATAGGCAAAGAAATGGTAAAATGGTGTTTTTTCACTAAAGTTATGCTCTTCTTTTAATAGGAAGAGAGATTTAACTATCGCTATACGGGAGTGGATATTCTGGTTATTTAACGATTCAATGGTGTTCAGTAACACTTTATGGCGGTTGAAGAGTTTCATATCCCCCACTTCCTTTCTTTGGCTTTTTTTAATAGCTCGCTTAAAATATGCTCTGGAAAAATGGGGGGTATTACTGGACTAATATGCTCTTTTTTCATATCGTGTACCTGGAAGATATAAAAGTAGCTGTTTTTATCTATTTCGGACTGGATTTTCTGGAGTGAGTGCCTACTACGTCCATCAAAAAAATAAACTTCATCAACAACTTCCCCGATTATGTTTTTGCTATAGGCCCTTATTAAGTGTCCTATTGTTGAAAATGATTCAACTTCTTTTTTCATTTTTTCTACCTCAAAAAAGAACCAACCGACATCTTCAGTTCTTCGTTTATATCCTTAGGAATTAATGCTGTCTTGAATAACTTTGTACCTTGCGGCATTTTTCCTACAACTATTAAACCGTACAACCTTAGTAAACCAATAGTTGATTTTGGAGGGTGATTGTTCCACCACCAGGAAATTTCATCATCATAGTCTTTGAGCAGATTATATTTGACATAACCGCCATTTTGTAATATGAACTTTAAAGCTTCTTTTGACTTTTCAGGTAGTCTGCTTATAATTACGGGGAGGTCGGCTACAAGCTTATCTGCAATATTTTTTACTTTTTCATTCTTTCTTCCGCCCGTTTCTATCAAAAGAGATTCGCAAATTCCATCAACCCACTGAGATGGATATTTGTTCAGAACCGCAGTAAGTTTAGTTGATGGGGAGAGGATGATGCTTTCTGCACGCTCTATCTCTTTTTTTTCGTAATGGTGCATCATAATGTCTGGGTCGAGTATCATTGGAGTATGCGCCAAAGCCATCACGCCAGCAAAGCGGTAGATCTGTCCCCACGGAAAAATTCTTCCTAAAATCATTGTGTTCGCTTGGATTTGTGGATTGTTGGAAACTTGTACAACGAGATAATAATTCCCATTTTTCCTGTCTTTCAGTTTTAGATTCAAGCCGTCTTTGGCAATCACTACAAATTCTGTGGCAAGGATATTTTTAGTGTTAAGAATTTTTTGTTTTGTTTCTTCATCCAGTTCGGGATGTTCTTCAACATAGGATTCGGTTAATCTTTTTCCAGTTTCAGGCATTACTCTTTCTAGTACAAACCAATCCATAAAGTTACGAATGAAATTATCTTGATCAATACCTTCAATGTGGTAAGGAATTTTTTCCCCTAATTTGTTTAGGTAGTCGGTCATCTCTTTTTTACTGTATTTTTTCTCACAATAGTCATACAATTCCAGCAAAATGTCATCTTTCATTATTTCATCCTCCTTAGTTGGAATGTGGAGTCATCACCTAAATGAAATTTAATCTCCCCTTCTGCGTTATTTTTACCTTTTAATTTCATCCAACCACTTCCTGAAACGTCATCACCACCGCCATAGTCATTTCCATCAAATGTAAATTCAAGAAATTCATCGCCGCCACGTTTGACAACCCTGCCATCTATCTCTCCTTGGACATAGCCAAAGTGGAAGTTTCCCATAAGATTTTTTTCTATCTTAATGTAAGCTGGCACTTCTTCGTCAAAATACTCTTTATCCCAAGCGCCCATCTTAGTGATGCGCCATTTGCCAATAAAGTCTTTTTTGACCATTTTAATCACCATTAAATGTTTTCAATGGGTTATCTCTAAAAAACTCTCCTAACCATTCAATATAATTTTCATTTTTCTGCATTCTTCCCTCTACCTCATGAATCAGCCAGTCAAGCAGAGCATGAATCTCGTTGATAGCAAGCCTCTTTTGCTGGAGTCCCCTGCTTATCCCATACTGGATAGCAAAGGCTAAGGCATCCTCTTCCGATCGTGAAAATTCTTGCAGGGGGTTTCTTCTTATCCTTTTTAGGGCATTTAATATATCTTGATCATAAATATTTTGATTTGCCTTCGTAAAACTATAGATAATAAGCTCAACACTCGCCAAAACCGGAGAATAATCGGTAAAATCTTTTACAACATTAACTTCTCTTCCATTGTCCTCAAAAATCAGTTCTCTTAATGGTACATAAGTGGCGATTATTTTTTGTTGAATTCGTTTTTTAGTCGTATCTTTCATTTTCCACCACCATATTTTTCTTTTATTTTATGTAATGGCAGATCAAAGAACTGCTTGGCAAATTTCTTTTTTCCTTTTATATGATCTAAGGGGTTAGAGTCTCTTGCTTTTCTAAATGCTTGAAATCGCTGTTTTATTTCTGTTATCAGATAATTTATCATTTCTAAATCATCATCTAATTGATGCTCAGTAAACAACCCTGTGGGAAAATATCTTACTTGCTCGTATTTTCCACAAGAGCCTAGACTACCATTACCAATATCTAGTTCAATATCATCATCCGGCTGTTTTTCTTGAGTTCCAAGTTTTGTGGAAACAACTACTCTTCTAAGCAGGTTATGGAGTTCATTCTTGGCATTGAATAAGTCGTGATATTTCTTTATCTTTTGTTGTTCTTTTAGGGTATATTGTTTCTCCGCCATTTTTACCTCCAATTTTTAAATAACGACTAAATCATGTCCTCACTTGCATCAACAGGCATTTTAGGCTCAAAATCGAATTTCTTAATTCTGCCTTCTATCAGCTGTTTAGTTTCTTCCAAATATTCCCTTGCAGTTTTTGAGTGTTTTCTAATAATCTGGAACTCCCCTTTTGCAGCGAGATAATCTTTTTGTTTTGCATATACCACCCCGGATAAGAATGTTAGTTGGGCATTATCATGGGCATCGCTATAGCTGGTAAGAAGTTTCCTTGCAAATTCAAATTGTTCTATTTTAATAAATAAAGTTATTAAACGTATCAAGTCTCTAAGTAAAGGATCTTTTACTGCATTCATAGCTTTTTCAGAATATTCTCTTGATTTTTCTAAATTACCTAATAAATAATTGGCATGAGCAATATTTCCTAAGCAAAGATCATCTGTTGGTGAAATACTTAAAGCATTTTCAAAATAGTTTAGCGCCTCTTTCGGCTTTCCTTGTTCAATATAACAAACGCCAATATTTTGAATGGCTCGATGAAAATTTGGCTTCTTTTCCAGGATAAATTTATAGAGAGCGATAGCTTCTTCAAATCGTTTTGTATAGAGATATTCTTGTGCTTTACAAAATTTCTCTTCGCATTCAAATTCTTCTTCCAACGAAATATTATAATTGTTTTCTAGCTTTTTGGTAAAATATTCTTCCGATTTCAACATTCTTTTTGTCATTTTCTTTATTTCGAATGGTGGATTTAGCCCGAGGCATTCGTTCATGCACTTCATTGCATCGCTAAGCCTGCCCATACAAAGGAGTGCGTAACCTAAATTGTATTTAATCAGAGGATTATTAGCATCAATTTCATTGGCAACGAAAAGCCACTTTGCAGCTTCAGTAAAATGAGCAATATTGATATAACATCCCGCCAGCAATATTATTGTATCAACATCCTCCTGGTCTTTCGCATAAGCTTCTAATAAAACAATTATGGCATCTGCAAATTTTTCTCTTTCGTACAGTTCCGCGCCTTTATGGTATAAATTTTCTTTATTCACTTTCTAGATCCTCTTTGAGTTTATTCTTTATGTGTGCAGAGATTATTTTATTACATTGGTTGCAGTTCATTTCTTCATTGTGTTTCATGTGGAACGTTCTCTTTTTCATTTCCCAATTTTCAGGAATTCTTCCTATTTCAGTTTGTTTGAATTTTGTTTCTTGTTTCATAGCTCACATGTCCAGAAGCCTTTCATGGCTCTTGAATTTTTTGGTATAATATTCTTTATTTGCGCAGACTTTCCGAATTTCATCAATATGCGCTATCGGTTTATTTTCGTTGAGATATTCATAAAATATATCTACACTAATAATCATAGAAAGCAGTCCTGATACTGTGTTAAATATCCATTTATCAATGCACCAGCCGAAAAAAGACTCTAAAGTGTATCCATCAATCTCCTGCGGGCTTTCTTCTTCATCTATTGCCAGATAGTCGTTAATATACAATTCTACATTGTTAATATGGCGTTTTATTGTTTTTTTACTGAGGTTCTTCTGTAATAAGTATTCTTCAAATTTGTTAAGCAGTTTAATATTTTCTTTTTGAATCTTTTCGTATTTTTCCATTATTCACCTTAATTTTTCATAAACTTCTGTGAAAGCATCAGAAATATATTTTAAGAAAATCAATCCTAAAACAACGTGCTTATATTCAGCAGCATCCATATTGCTTCTTAGCTTATCAGCAGAAGACCATAATTTTTGTTCAAACCCTAAATTAGCGCCGTTATTTGACATTTTCCCGCCCCCTCTTCTCTAGTTCTGCTTCCATTAACTTTTCAAACTGACGAGAAACTATCCAACCCTCTTTCTTGCATACTTCTCTGTATTCATCATACAATTTGGAATTAACTTTCAATGTGATGTTTTTACTTTCTTCCATTATCATTCCCTCTAACTATATTAGTAATAAATAACTGCACATACTTATAAAGATTACTATGCTAGAACTCTTCTCGTCCTCAACTACTCAAACTGAACTCCTTACTAACAACTAAACGACGGAATTCCCCCTACGAAACTACTAAACGAAAATTGCTTCTTGATTCTTATTCTTGAAAACTCACTGTGTTCGCTTGATTGAATACGCCTCTGAAATTACTTCCTCTCCCCGGCAAAACAAAAACAAATCCACTCAACCTTTATTCATAATCCTCCCAATCATCTCCACAAACTCCCTTGTCTCACTCACATAATTCTTAATATCGTTGATGGAAACAGTATGCATTTCATACCGGGAAGTGCACATTACCAGCTTATTCCCGCGCTGAAATTCAGTTGGGCAGGTTTTATGCAGTTGTTGAAGATGGTGCATCTGGCTGAGCAAGTGCAGGTACTTTACTGGAATCTTATTCCTGACCATGCACCTCTCTTTGAATAACCGTAATTTTCCTTTAAAATCGAGCTCTTCTGCATATGCTGAAATCAGTCCCAGCTTTCTTTCATAAGCTAATAACGCCTCAATCGCATATTCCATAGCTGAAGTAAGATTAAACGTAATCCCCAGCAGTAATTTAGGCTCTTTAGCTAACGGAAAAGTAACTGTAAGCAGATGCACTGCTACGTGGTGCTGTTGTACGGCTCGTGCTAATAATTCGTGGTAGTCGGAAGACATAAGCTCTATAAATACATTCAACTATAAATATTTTTATTTCGTTTTTTGCAGTTTTAGTATCGCTTCCGCTAAATCTCCTTTAGCCTCTTCGATTGCCTTTTGGGCTTCTTCTTTACTTACACCAGTCTGTTCCATCACTGTTTTAATATCATCTTCAGAAATTTCAGGTGTGAAAGACAAAGATCGTTCTTCTGCTTCTCCCACAATTTGATACGTCTCCTGCCCCATCATATTGACTTTAGCTACGGTTGGATGCGAAAACACCAATTCTTTGTCTTCAGTCTGGATGATGACTTTAACTGCAGGAATATCTACCTGCTGGATACCCATTCTCTTCATTGCCTGCTGCATCTGTCGTGGATTTATTCCGGGGAACATTTCTTAGCTAAAAATACCCAAATTTTTATAAACTTATTTGTTCTTTAGTCTCTAATGCACAAAAGAGGCCAAATAACCATATTCATTATTCTAGGAATATTAGTCTTAGCTACGATACTAATCGCTACGTCCATCAGCAACTCCGTAAAGAAAGAACAGCTCCAAAAAGATGCTGATGCTGCCCTAGAATTAGAATCTAAAGCCAATTCCGTAAAAGCGTTAGTGGAAAACTGCATTGAAAAAACCGGAGAAAAAGCCATTATTATTTTGGGCTATCGTGGAGGAAAAGAAGACTTAGTCGGCCCTTATCTTGACGAACAGCTCTTTGATGCTAATTATCTGTACAATATGGGCGAAGCTTCGGCTCCTACCGTAGAAGAGATGGAACATTCGCTGGAAACTCTCGTAGAGGAGAATCTTAAGAAATGTACTGGGCAGATAGAGCATTCCCGTTCCCTGGAGATTTCCCCCGAAGGAGTGTCTCCTGAGCTTATAAATTACAATCTTTTATTTGATTCGATGGTGGCAGAAATCGGAGAGGTTAATGCTACAGTAAAAATTGAAGATGATAATACTTTGCTAACGGTAAACTGGCCTCTGTTGATAACCGTAGGCGAGCAGGAAAAAGAAATAACTAATTTCCCTACTCAGAAATATGATGCAGATTTGGAAAAGTTAAGCTTATTCTCGCAAGAATTTGTAAGTAAATTAAATTATGACCCATACGTTATCGATGCCTTTTATCTCTTAGAGCAGAATTATACCATTGATGTGGGATTAGTCAATAATGATACTTATGTATTTTTGGTTACTGATAATAGTTCGATGATTGATTATACTCCATTAAAGTTCTTATTTGCAGCTAAGGTTGGAGAGACTCCGCTGGAGGAGGTGGAGACGTGAGGAAACAGTTATTAATGATAATTGGATTTATAATTGCTTTATTGTTATTTACAACTGCAGAAACCGATTATAACACGCTTAAAGCAGACGAATGGGATACAAATAATCTTAACCAAGCTGGAGACTTAAAGACATACCAAAATGCCTGGGAAGCAATTCACCAAAAACACGAATTAGAAGTAGATTTAACTAACGGAGCGACTTATAATGACGGAAAACTAACCAATGACGGCGTCACTTTAGACTTAACTGCTCCCGGATTAAGCGGAGCCAAGATTGTAGCGTTAAGCGGAGGCGGATTTTCCATTTCCAAAGGAACAGCAGGGAACTTCGAGTACGACGGAAATACAATTGATTTTGGTAGCTCAACCGGAAGCGTGGAAGTAAAATCCAACGGAGAAATAGTTTTACCTAAAGGAGCTACGATGACGGATACTAATGGAAATAAAATTACTGCTATACGTGACGGATTACTGGTAAAGAAAGAAGGAAGTATAACTAAACTGGCGGGAGTAGGAAAAGTAGAAGCAATTCCTCTTCAGATTGTTAAAGAAATAGATGACGGCTCCGATTTTAAATCTACCATTGAAGTTATTTCAAGAGTAGGATATGTGGGGGTAGGAGATTCTCTCGGGGAGGTTACTTTTAATCCGAACCAGGAACTCCAGTTTGCTGGAAAAAATTACGTGCAGTCAGTTTCAAATTCAATTAGTGGAGAAGATGCGGATGATATTTCACATACCACCACTGTAGTTATAGACAAGGAGATGCACCAAAACTTAAAGAGTATTGTTGGAGGAGATGTCGCTAAACTGAAAACGTATCCGGCTATTGCCGCCGAGCTTAAGCCGCATTTTGATTCGGCAACAGCACAGGAATTAGCCTGGAAGCTTTACACCGAGTATAATCCTTCCACTGCACTTAATGGGCATCGGGGGCTACTATCGTTGAGCAGGGCTTCAACCGGAACCGCATTTATTCCCCGATTTATGGGAAGCTTAACCAAACCGGTCGAGGGAAACAAGATGAAAATTCCATTGTTGTCCCCGGAAAGTTCTAGTGGGGCAGTTGCAGGATATTATACCAATACCCCGTACGGAAAAGGAGTTGGACCTGCTTTTGCCATGGGAACTGGAGAAATAGTAGCAGTGACTACTGGGCTTTCGCCGGATCCGGCGGTAACTTACGAGAGAAATTTTGGGGGGAAGGTGATTGCTAAAGTTACAGTTCATCCAGGATTAGAAGAGACAAGTGCGTGGGTTTCAATAGGAGTGCCAGCGCTAGAATAATTACCCAACCAATCCTTTCCCGAAAGAATGCAGCAGAATTACTATTACAATTACTAAAATTGCCATTACAATTACGACTCCGGGAGAGAATTCTATCTTTGATTTGTATTCGTCAAAATAGCGCACTAAGCCGCCTTGCCCCATGGGCATTCTTATCTTGTCGTCTGCCATGTTTTAAGCCGAAGAGGGGGGGTATTTATATAGTTTTCTGGAGTATTGTCATTAGGTTAAACTTCTCTTACTTTTTCATCCAAAATAAGAAACTTTAAATACTTCTCCTTATTCCTTTTCTACACCATGGAAGACCTCAAATTAAACGCCAAAGATTGGAAAATAATTAAAGAGCTGGACTTAGATGCCCGGCAGAGCAATTCTGATTTAGCTAAAGAAGTTAAGCTGAGCAAGAATGTAGTGAATTACCAAGTTAAGCGCATGGAATCATTGGGATTGCTGAAAAAGTATATTACATTAGTAGATTATTCCAAGTTAGGACATATACAATTTGGCGCGTATTTGGACCTTTATGAGCTTGACCCCCAGAAAGAAGAAGAGTTGCTCCAATATTTAGTAAAAGACAAGAAAACTGGAATAGTAGCCCGAACGTTAGGGGATTGGGATGTAATATTCACCATGCATGTTAAACATCCGTTAGAATTCTATGGCGCCTGGAACAAGATGATGGAGAAATTTAGGGGCCTGATAAGGAATTATGCCACTAATTTAGTTACAACCGAGCATTTATTCTCCCGCACTTATTTGGTCAGCGATAAGCAGGCAGCTAAAACTAGTTGGGATTTAGGTGGAAGTTCTCCCGAAGAAAAAGTTGATGAGGTTGATTTAAGTTTGTTAAAATTGCTTTCTGACCATGCTCGTATTCCTATAAAAGATCTAGCCACGAAAGTGGGTTTGGGAAGCATGGCTATTATTTATCGGTTGAAGCAATTGGCTAAGAAGAAAATAATTGTGGGGCACAGAGCAGATTTAAACTTTGAAGCGTTAGGTTATGAACATTATAAAGTTACGTTAGAATTGGAAGATTTTAAACTAGCTAAAGAATTAGCCGGCTTCTGCCGCAGCCATCCCCATGTTATTTCCATCACTGAAGCCATAAGCGATAACGCCGACTTTGAATTTGATGTGGAAGTCAAAGGGCTTACTGCTTTTCACGGGTTTATGGAGACGTTAAAGAAGCAGTTTCCCGGCACGATTAGGAATTACAAGTATATTCACCTGCTGAACCTGCACAAAGTGGTGCATCTGGCGGGGTGAGATTATATAAAAACTCGCTGGGCTAAGCGAACGAAGTGAGCGTATGCCCGCTAATTTCGATCCAACATTTTGCGAGCGAAGCGAGTCAAAAGGTTGGTAGGGCAGAGATAAGCCGCCTTTAGTAAGAGCCAAAGCCATCCTAGGCACACAGCTGATGCGCCAAGCACAGCCGATACTCCATGACTGCATTCTACTGAGCGTCCACAACGGAACTTGCACCAGCCAAATCCTTCCAGACTTTCATCCTAAAGGATTCCCCGCTTGCGCGAGAGGTTTCGCCGTTTCATCGTTCCCATAACCAACGTCTACGGGTTAACTCAGCTCCTTCACAGGAACCTTCGCCATTTTCATCCTCGATTATGGACGTGCCGTTTCTAAGCCAGAGCCAGGGATTTCTCCCTCTTCCCGAAGGAAGTGGCTATCACAACTAGTTGTGACTTCAGGTGGGCGGACTTTCCTGAGCGCAATAAAGCACCCTCTGCAGTCTCCTGCCGCTACCTTTAGTTACCAAATAGTGATTATTTATAAATGTTCTGTTTTGAATGGGGCTGGTTAATTTTATAAATACTCTCCCATTCTCTCTAAACCATGAACCTAACTTCCCTGATTTCCAAACTGCATCCGTTAGAACGCAAAGTATTGCCGTTTCTAAAATCAGAAAAAGAACTTTTAAGTCTCGTCAAAGCTTCCGGGATGCAGGAAATCGAAGTTATGCGCGCGTTGCAATGGCTGGAAAACAAAGATATTTTACATCTTAGCACCGAAACTAAAAAAGTGATTGTTCTGGGAAAAAACGGGTTGAAATACAAGGAGGAAGGCATGCCGGAAAAGAAGCTGCTTAAAGTTCTTACGGACAAATTCCAATCTTTAAGCGAAATAACCCAGAAAAGCGGATTAGAAAAAGAAGAAGTAGATGCGTGTATTGGAATCCTTAAGCGCAAAGTGGGCATTGAACTGCAGAAAGAAAAGGAATTGATGCTGAAATTAGGCTTGCAGGGAAAGAAAATCCTGTCGGAAGGAACCCTGGAAGAACAATTCCTGACTAAATCTTTTCCATTAGAGCTGGAAAAATTAACTGACGTAGAGAAATTTTCATTAGAAGAGCTAAAGAAGCGAAAAGAGTTAGTTTCCACAGAAGAAATCCGAAAAGTTACTATTTCTCTCACCGAACTAGGCAAGAAAGTAATCGCCGTAAAACTAAGCACCGGAGAAGTGCTCAATCGTCTTACTCCAGAAATGCTTAAAACCGGAAGCTGGAAAGACAAGGAATTCCGCGCTTATGACATCCAAGCTCAAGTTCCGTCCATCTATTCCGGAAAAACCCATTTTGTAAACCAAGCCATAGAATATGCCAAGCAGATTTGGCTGGAGATGGGATTTAAAGAAATGACTGGAACGATGGTAAGTACTTCATTCTGGTGTATGGATGCTTTATTTGTGCCTCAAGACCATCCCGCCAGAACTATGCAGGACACGTTCTTTCTGGGTGGGAAAGCAGAAAAGGGCAAATTGCCGGCAGCAGATATAATCCAACAAGTAAAAGAAGCTCATGAAACTGGTGGAAAAAGCGGCAGCAGCGGCTGGAAATATTCCTGGAATGAAGAAGAAGCTAAAAGAAACGTTCTCAGAACCCATACTACTGTTCTTACTTCAAAAACATTAGCTCAATTGAAAGACAAAGATTTACCTGCCAAATTCTTCGCCGTAGGCAAGTGCTTCCGCAATGAAGCGGTAGATTGGAAGCATCACTTTGAATTCAACCAGACTGAAGGCATTGTAGTAGATCAAAATGCTGATTTCCGGCACTTGTTAGGTTACTTACGACAGTTCTTCACCAAGATGGGATTTCCACAAGCTCGGTTCAGGCCATCGTACTTTCCTTACACTGAACCAAGTTTGGAAATAGACGTGTGGCACCAGGAACGGCAGGAATGGGTAGAATTAGGTGGAGCCGGAATGCTGCGCCCGGAAGTGGTGGTTCCTTTGCTGGGAAAAGATATTCCAGTACTAGCCTGGGGACCCGGATTTGATAGGATTATTTTAGAGTATTATCAAATAAAAGATATCCGTAACTTGTATAAGAATGATTTGAAGCTGTCACGAGAAGTAAAAGTGTGGTTAAAATAGGAATAATGAGTTAAAAACAAAATAAAAAATGGCAACCGCAATTGAAATTGCAGAATTTTTGGACCAAGAATTAGACATCAATGGGATTGAAGATAATTCCAGCAACGGCTTGCAGGTAGAGAACACCGGCGAAATTAAAAAGATAGGATTTGCGGTAGACGCTTGCTTAGAGACGTTCCAGCAGGCAGTAGAAGCAGGCTGCCAGATGTTAATAGTGCATCATGGATTGTTTTGGAGCTTCAACAAATTTTACTTGATTGGCTCGGACTACAAAAAGGTAAAGTTTGCCTTAGAAAATAACTTGGCAGTATATGTTGCACACCTGCCGTTGGATTTACACCCCCAATACGGAAACAATGCTCAACTAGCAAAACTGCTAAACTTACAGAAAGTGGAGCCGTTTCTGAAGGAGAAAGGAAAATATTTAGGGTGGCTCGGAGAAACTAGTTTCACTTTGAAAGAAATTAAAAAGGTTCTGGAGAAGAACAAAATACAAACTTTAACCTTGCCCTTTGGAAAAGATAAAGTAAAGAAAGTGGCTATCGTATCCGGCGGGGCGGCTGCTGACGTTACTGAAGCCATTGCTAAGAAAGCGGATCTATATATTACTGGAGAGCCCATGCATCACGTTTATCATCAAGCCAAAGAAGCAGACATAAACGTCATCTTCGGCGGACACTATGAAACGGAAGTATGGGGAGTAAAAGCATTGATGCCGGTGCTTAAAGCTCAGTTTAAAGTGAAAGTGGAGTTTATTGATGTGCCCACGTTGATTTAAATTAATATTATAAGAATAAACAAGAAACAAAACGAGGTAAACTAAAATGGGATTGTTCAATACATGGAAAGAAATTATGTTTAACCCGATTAATTTTTACGGGAAGCTGTCCAAGAAAGACCAATATGCTGAAGCCACCAAGTATTTCCTGAAAGTACAAGCGATAGTCTCAGCTTTATTATTAATTACAATGGGGTTAATTGTTTCTGCAGCTATCGCTTTTGGAGGTATGGCGGATAAAGTAATATGGGTAGTATTAGGTTTAATAGTAGCATATCCATTTATGTTACTCTTCGCCTGGGGAATGTTGTACGTGGGAGCAGGAATATTGCATTTATTTGTACTAATTTTTAGCGGAAAGAAAGGATATGTAGAAACATTTAAAGTTGTTGCTTATTCCATCTCTCCTCAAATATTTGGAGTAATCCCAATCATCAATTATTTAGCGATGGCTTACATATTAATATTACAAGTTATCGGCATTAAAAAACGCCAGCAGTTGAGTTGGGGAAAGAGCGCGGCAGTAGTGTTGATACCGGCGGGGATTGGAATTGTACTGGGAATAATAATCTATTTTACTTTGATGGCTTCATTGTTGCCATTAATGGCGCTAGGAGGTGCTTTAACTTAAATGTCCAACATCATCATCAATAGAAAAGTACTGGAACAATCCGTAGGCAAGAAGCTTACTTTAGACCAGCTCAAAGAGCGCATTTCTATGATGGATGCGGTATTGGAGAAGGTTAACAGAGATGAGCTCGAAGTGGAAGTATTTCCTTCCCGCCCGGATATGCTTTCTGAACAGGGATTTGCCCGGGCATTGGCTAGTTTTATCGGAGCAAAAACAGGATTACGAAATTATCCGGTAAAGAAAAGCGGATTAAAGATAAATATAGACGCTTCGGTTAAAGAAGTCCGCCCGTTCACTGCCTGCGCCATCGTTAAAGGGATAAAATTTGATGACGAAAAAATAACTGAAATTATTCAGCTTCAGGAAAAATTACACACTACTTACGGCAGAAACCGCAAGAAAGCGGCCATCGGAGTATATCCTTTAGAAAAAATAACATTTCCCGTAACTTTTAAAGCGGAAAAGCCGGACCAGATTAGCTTTATCCCTTTAGAAGCCGATGAAGCGATGACCGGAGCACAAATACTTTCCCGGCATAAAGCCGGAAGAGAATATGGTGCGTTGCTGGAAGGGAAAGCCAAGTTTCCTATCTTCATCGATGCTAAGAATGAAATTTTAAGTATGCCTCCAATTATCAATTCCCAGCTCACGGGAAGAATAACTCCGCAGACTAAAGACGTATTCATTGAATGCTCCGGGTTTGATTATGATGCATTAAGCATCTGCTTGAACATAATCGTTACCTCACTGGCAGAAATGGGCGGAGAAGTTTATTCGTTGGAATTAATTTATCCGGATGATAAGAAGATCTCTCCTGATTTATCTCCCCGTAAGATGAAGCTTGATTTAACTTATGTAAACAAACGTTTAGGTTTATCACTTAAAGAAAAAGAAGTTATAGGCTTACTGGAAAAAATGGGCTTTGGCTATGAGAAAGGCATGGTGTTGATTCCGCCGTATCGTGCGGACATAATGCACCAAGTGGATTTAGCTGAAGATATCGCCATTGCCTACGGTTATGAAAACTTTACTGAAGAGCTGCCTAATGTTTCAACTATTGGTGAAGAAGCCCCACTGGAAAAATTTGCCAGAAAAGTAAGAGAAGTGTTAGTTGGGTTGGAGCTGATGGAAGTGAAGAACATTCATCTGCTTACTGAGCTGGAGCTGAATAAGCGAATGAATTTAGCGGCTAAGTTAATAACGCTCAAGAATGCGCTGGGAGAGAATAATACCTTGCGCAATTCAGTACTGCCTTCTCTGCTGAAAAATCTTCAGGAGAACCAGCATAATCTCTATCCCCAGAATATATTTGAAATTGGCCGAATATTTGAATGGGCCGAAGAAGCCGAAACTGGGGTGGGAGAGAAAGACAACTTAGGAATTGTACTCTGCCATGATAAAACAGATTTCACTCAAATCCGGCAGAGCTTAGATGCATTGATGCGTTCATTAGGATTAGAAGCAGTGATTAGGGATGCTAAGCATGCATCGTTCATTCCCGGAAGGGTGGGCAATATTGTAATTGAAGGAAAGAAAGTGGGGATTATTGGGGAGATTCATCCACAGGCATTAACTAACTGGGGCATTACTATGCCAGTGGTGGCGATGGAGATGGATGTGGAAGGGTTGTGGGGGTTAGTGAATAAGAAATAGTTATTTGTTTACTTTCACTTTGAATATCACAATTTCTTTTTCCTCACTACTAAATCTTTCTTGTTCATAATCTTCCATAATTGAGCTTAGTGGGGCTATCGCATCTGAAACGATTTTAGCAGCAGATTTCAAGCCAGCAATAACAAAGATAGAGGGGGAATGTGAATCTATAATATTGGTTGCTTTCCGGACAATTTCTGCAACTTTACTATTTCCCGAAACAAAAAGGGCATGTTTCTCAATGTTTTTTAACACATCATGAATCTTCTTTTCTAATTCTTCTTCAGAAGTTAGCTTTTCTATGAGAAGCCCAAAATATCGGTTCAGGATACCGTTTTGGACAAATTGTGCAATATGAAGCCCATTAATTCCATATTTGTGATGAATTTTATTCCTCAAATTTAGGAGTTTATCTTCGTCTTCTTCCAATTTCCGTAGTGTGAGGCCCACCCTTACCAAGAAAAGCAATTCTTTGTCTTTAATGTATTTACTATAAAATTTACTCTCCCCAGAATTATATTGCTCTTTTACTACTTCAATAGTTTTTCGATTTTCAATGAAAGCAAGCTTTCGCTCTTTAAGTTTCTGCACAAAAGAAGCAATATTTTCGGCGGACCAATCTAATGCACCTTTAGTAACCCCTTCTACTGCCTCAGAAAACATTTCCAAATTCCTCTATGTATGAGGCAATACTTAGTTCGTTGTCATCTAGAATGATGGTGCTTCCAGGCAATATAACCATATTATCCACTCGCACTGGAATTTCAATATATCTATCAACTATCTTATTTCCTGTTGCATCAAAGATAAACTCGCCATTAGAAGTATAACCAAGTTGTTCTACCAATTGAACTTTAGATTTCAAAGAGACATTCTTTAAAGACACTAATTCCATTGCCATTATAATCTTGTAAAATTATACCTATATATAAATCTTCGTGGTTTGTTTTTTGGGAAGCTACTGATATTTCTTCCTCATGTAATTATAAGCATAGTTAAACATTTCGTTCTTCTGGGCTTCTTTTAATGTTTCTTTTAATGAATCTACCTTAAATTGCTCTTTAGTTGATGCTTTCACTTTTTGTACTGGGATTAAAATTACATACTCCCCAATAGTTGCTCCGGATTTAACATAGTTAGGAATATTATTAGCATTAAAAAAGTTTTTCCAATATTTTAAATCTTTCTTATTTACTTTTATGAAATAAGGTGATTTTTCAGTGCTTCTTTGAACGTAAGAATAATCCGACCAAATCTCTATTGCTGATAACCCGGTAAAAGCGTAATCTTTCTTGGCTAAGCGGATTATCCCCGGAACTTTAAACTCTAACAACTGCTTTACATTATCTTCCGGAGAGATGCAGGCGTAAGCATTTCGGCTTATTTTCTTAATCCATCCTGCCCGCAACAATACTGAAAATATCTTCTTTTTCATACTAGGACGAACAAACCATTCTAATTCATCCTGTTGGAACGGCTCTTTAGTCCCATGCCTAGTAAAGAACAACGCGTATGCTCTTAATCCATAGGCAGGTATCTCCGAAGTCATAGTTACCTATTTGGTAACTGTAGTTTATAAATGTTGCGGTAGGGTTGTGGGGGTTGGTGAGATAGTAATTCTAGTGCTTTAATAAGAGCAGGGATAAAGTTAGAATTAGGAGAGAGATTTCAACTTGTGGAGATGATTAAACCGGCATATGCTGAAGATTAAAAAGGATCCTGTGTTCGAGCAAATGAGAAAAAATAACCCCCAAACTTTTATATATCCGCTCATTTATTTAAACAATATCATGGCAAAACCAATAAGAGCGACTCCTACGCTAAGAGGAGCAGATGCGGTACGATTTGTAAAGAATATGATTAAAGAAGAGAGGAATCCAAATCCCAAACGTGTCGCTTTTATCAAGAAAGCATTAGAAATGAAGTTCCATGTTGTGAACTAAATCTAAATACATGGGCGTAGTTCCTTTCTTTCGTTGTTTAAGTTCTTCAAATCCTACTTTCTTGTAGAAACGTATAGGGTCGTTCTGATGATTTCTTTTTGCATCCAAAACGATAAATCTACACCCAGCATAATCTTTAAAAATATGGTTTGCAATTTTAACCGCAAATGCAAGCATAAGTGTTCCTACTCCTTTGCGTAGATATCGATCATCAACACATAATCCGCCAACTTTTAATGCTGGCAATGAATGATATCCAATTCCTTTTCCACGAAATATCTTTTTTAATTCACCTTCAAGATTTATCCGATCATTAAGAAGAGTTACATATCCAACTAACTCATTCGTGTTTAAAAACCATAGATATGTTACAGAAATTTGGTTGTTCTGATTGTTTAGAGCATCCTCTATTAGAAAACTAGCCAGTTCTGGCTCATAAGACCTAAAATCTTTGACATTATGGCTCTGCTGTAATCGTTCAATTTTGATATCTTTGACGTTTATTTTATCCATCTTTACTTATTTTTGTGATATCATCCTGTTTCATAAGCTCTAACTCCCTATCCCAATCAATACCACGCCAATAATTATCCCTACTAACCCGACATACTTCCAGGCATTCATCTTCTCTCCTAGAAATCTAACGGAAAGCAGCGTAGTCCAAATATAAGAAGTAGAAACTAAAGGATATAACACACTTAATTCTTCCCGGCGTAACGCAACCACATATAAAATTGTAGAAAGCCCATATAAAAATAATCCCGTAATCAATAATGAACTGGTAAGAAGCTTGCGGAAAGAATATTTATCAGTGCTTTTCTTCAACAATAATGCTCCAAATGCTCCGATTATGGTGGCGATAAGTACCAGCACTATTGCCCACAGGTCAATCATATCACACCACCAGCTGCAGTTTCCGTTTTCTTGGAACTTCCCCACCCTAATACTCCTACGGACACCAAAATTACTCCTATCCCCGCAAACTTCCATAAGTTCATGGAATCAGTTGGAAAAAAGTACGGCGAAAGCAAGCCCACCCACACATAACTGGTAGCAATCAGAGGATAAACTAAACTAAGCTCGCCTTTCTTAAACGCCATCAACATTAATACTGCGCCAAGGCCATAACACACAAATCCCAGCAGGAATGGTGCATTTAGGAAGGTTATCCAATTTAGCCAACTCAGTTTGCCTACTCCCATCTTCCACATCAACTGTCCAGCAGAAGTGAAAATAGTACATAATAAAGCTAATAAAATTGCTTGCCTATTATTTGACATAAATACTTACACTCCTATACTTAATCCTCTTTTCTTAATAACAGCTCCGCTACTGCAGCATACGCCGGCCGAGCCACTAACACCCCAAATGAAATTCCAACGATAGTAGTAAAAGCAAATCCTTTCAACATCCCTGCTCCGGCAAACCATAATGGGACCATAGATGCTACACCTACCAGATATGCACCCATAATAATAAACATAGCATTCTTGATTCTAACTTTCCAATCCGTAGCCATTACTTCTCCGCGTAAAGTCTCGTCGGTAATAATAATAAGGTGGTCTACTGCCGTTCCAGCCACAATAATTATAGCAGCAATTGCCGCTAAGTCTAAATTCCATCCCACTATTGCTGCGAAGCCCAGGATCAGAACCATTTCAGAGATGATGGTAAGCACTATAGGAACAACAATCTTTGCCCGGCGATATTTCACTAATACTACTCCGCTGACTGCTAGTACAGCTAAAAGACCTATTAACATCACATTGCTTAAGAATTCTTTTCCCAATGAAGGAGAGACAGTATCCATCTTAACCACATCTAACTTAACCGGCAAGCTTCCGGTAATAATGATAGTTTGCAGGCGCTTCATGTTCTGCAAAGTAGTAGTAGCGGCCAATTGCTGGGTTGCTCCAGCGCCAGAACCAGAGATCTGTATTTCCGTGGTAGCTTTACCTTTTAATTCTGCACCAATCTTCAGCCTATCCACTTCTTTATCATCTAAAAACAACACAATATCATCGCTCAAGTAATTCTCACCACTGGTATCGCTTGAAACCACCGATAACTTATTGGTAAGTGCCGCTTGCCTTTCTGCCGCTTCCGGGCTTAAAGAGATAGCAAAGAAAAAACCGCAGGCATAGCCGTCCTGCACCGGGAAACATCCTTTCCGTGGGTCAAGGCCGGAGCATTGGGCGCTCCGGCATACATAAGTGATATCTTTCTTCCCGCCATAAAATACGGTTTCGTTTCCAATCTTAGCTTCAAACTTTCCCTGCGAGGCTAATAAATGTTTTACTTCTTCTTCCGTAACTCCGGCTATCTCAATCAAAATAAACTTGTCTCCGGATAAATCGGAAGCAATTCTTACTATAATATCGCTTAATCCATATACATTTAAGCGCTGTTTTAATGTATCTGCGGTCATGTCTAAAGTGTCCTGTGAAACCGCTTCCGACGGCTTTAACAACACCCGGGTTCCACCTTCCAAGTCCAATCCTTTTCTTAGATTAGAAAAAGGGGCATCATAAACTTTTAATCCCAATTCAGCTTGATAACTCCAAGAAGCATTGGGTAAAACTGTATTCGGTAAAGCCTCAGGTGTAATTAGATTATAACTGCTTTTGCTGGTATCAATTTTAACGGTGCGGTTTGGGCCTAATTTTTCAATAGAAGCATAATAATCCTGACCAGTATTTATCTTTTCTCCATTGACAAATAATATCTTTTCTCGGGATAGAGGAGCAAGCTTAGCTGCAGCGCTTTGCATTCCCGCGTTAGACGCAGAAGAATTCGCCGCTACGCTCCTGATAGTTGCGCCTTCGTTTCCAAACAGATGTGGCTGAATCGACCATATTGCTAGAACTAGCAGCGTAAGTAATAAAATCACTCTCCAGCTGGTGAATATCTTTTTCCAGGGGACCATTTTAATCTGGGTTATCCATCTAATTTACTTTATGCTGTAATTTCTTTTCTTTATGTTCCAAGTATAATCTAATGAATCCTACATTTTGGATCCAAGTCATGATCATATCTATGATCAATCCGATAAAAATGATGAACATTATCTGGCGGATAGCTTCGCTTTGCACTAAGAATAACGCTACTAAAACCGCAGCTAGGGTGGTGAAGGTCATAGTTAATCCAGTATTAATGGCTCCGTAAATCCTGTCCATCACCGTTCCTTCTTTACGCTTTAATACCCGGCTGGTAAGCAAAATATCAGTATCAATAGAATAACCAATTAACATCAGGAATGCCGCTACTCCAGCAGTGCTTAGTTTCATTCCGGTAAGGTTGAAAATAGCTATAGTAACTACGATATCCGAAAAGGCAGCTGCAATAACCGCTAAGCTGGGTATCCATACCCTAAAATAAAGAATAACCACGATTCCCATCAGTAAGAATGAGAATAATAAAGCTAATCCGGCTTGCCTGAAGAAGCTCTCTCCCAATGATGCTCCCATGACTTCTACACTGTATTGAACCTTTTCCAAACCTACTTTTTCTTTTAGTACTTTAGTTATGGCATCAATTTCAGCGGCTTGCTGGGCATCGGTGTCTATGGCAATTGCAGTTATAGTACCAGCCGTAGTTAAAGTTCTAACTTCAATATCTCTGCCCGGAAATTTACCTTTTAAGAACGATCCTAACTCATCAGGGTTGAGCCCTTCCACTTGGTTTAAAGTAATGGTAGAACCGCCTTTTAAGCTGACTCCGCGATGAATGAAATCTCCGGTGGTTATGGTTTGAGATCCGATTTGTAACAGAGCGAGAACAACTAACAGAATGGGAAGAATCATCAACAGCTTATACTTGTGTTCGTAGATATGTTTAATCTGAGCTAACATGTTTTGAGTTAATTTTGAAGAGTATATATAAAGATTATGTGAATGGAGTGGATGGTTTGGTTTAATATGTACGTTTTTCCCAGAAAGCATAAATACTCAACCTTTTTTATTGAACTGATGGAAACTAGAACGGTGGTCATGGGGTATATTTTTCATAAAGCTAAAGTATTGTTAGTTAAACATAAAAAATCAAATAGATTTATGTCTTGTGGCGGTCATTTACAAGAAAATGAGCTGTTCACCGAAGGACTGAGCCGGGAAATAAAAGAGGAAACAAATTTAGATATTAAAATAATTAGTACTGGTCATTTAGAACTTGAAAATAGTCAACCCAGACCTCTGATTATTACTTTTAAAATTATTCCCGCCGAGAACAGAAGATTGCAAATCCAGGAATATCTATGTTTAGTCGATGACATTAGCACTTTTAGAATTAATAATCAAGAACTTTCTGGTTATCAATGGCTAACAAAAGAAGAAATAAGCAATTCTAATTTAACTGAGAATCTCAAAGGAATAATCTTAAAAGCATTCCGATTCATGGAGATGAATAATCTCCTAAACCAATAATCTGAGATGTATTCCTACAACCCCCCATTCTAGTTCTTTTTCTTCTGAATAGATTTTGCGGATACCATTCATTTGGTCCTCTAAGGTATAATCTAACGGGTGCCCAAATTTTGATTTATCAAAAATAGCATACAACTCTTTAAAACTCCTGAATAAAGATAAGCCAATGACCTCTACCACAATTTTTTCTTGAATATCGTCGGGCAATCTTCGGAAGATAACCCTATCCCCCATTTTAATTTTTCTTCTTTTTTCATCATAAAGTCTTACCTCAATCACTTTTTTGCCGGACTTAATTCTTTCGAATGGTTCTAAGAATAAATTCATCTCATGATCCATGTTTAATCACCATTTTTTTAATGATATTATACTTTGGGTTGTCTAAAGAAAGAAACGATTGGGGTGCTTTAAACCCAAAAACAGATAAAGTTAATTGTGCTAAGCTGAGGGGAGAATCGATTCGGTAAATAGATTTTACCGGTAAGGCATAACCCCATTCTAAATTTTGAAAATAATTAATAATCCTTTCTGGAGAACTATATTCATGTGTAGAAACTAATTCAACCATTTTCTGAATTCTATCTTTTATCACCGCCCCAAAGAGCCCATAACCGCAAATTGCCTTAACCGGTGAACTGAGGTAAAATACAATCATAAAATCCTCTTTAATATTCGCAAATTTTCTTCTAAATTCATGTTTTTTTCTGCCGTCAAGAAGCGCTTCAAAATGTTCTTGTTTAATGCTTAATAAATATGTGTGCATAGCCCAGCAAATGAGTTATATATTAAAAACATTTCGTAAATATTCCACAGAGTAATTGCGGTAAATTTTTTTAGGATCAGAAATCCAAATCCTAACCTCATCTAAGACTTTGATTAATCCCTCTAACCCAAAACTTTCCTCGAATTTTGTAAAATTTACAAATTCTTCTGGAACATCTTTGTATGTCCCCTTTTCGACATAAACTGATTTTGAGAATTTGGCCCCAGACCAATCTTCAATTATCGGAGTAAATAGCCTGGATGGCAAATCGCGGATATGATAATCTAATAGGCCAAGAGATTCAGTGATTAGACCAGTCATTCCGACCCAATCCCCACCATCAACCATAAGATTGAAAGCATTATTCATTTTTGCATCTTCAATAAATTTAGCTTCTTTGATAACATTTCTTATGGCTGTATTGAAATCTACAAAATCATCATTGTCTTCTTTAACCAAAATAGAATGTCCGCCATGCTCAAAACAATGGCTTTTTAAGATAATTTCATCTACCCGGTCAGTGGACAAGATTTGAGTTTTTCGGGAAGATTTTTCCATATAAGAGCACTCTGGACAAGGAAATCTAATCCTCAGATAACCCTCAGATGGAGAAATAAATGGGATAAATTCTGATTTACGAGCAATAATCTTTAACAGTATTTTCCTTACGAAAGGATTTTTCTGGAATTCACGATAAGATTCTATCTCATAATTAACAGTTGTATTCATTTTGAAAAAATTTAATAACTTTTTGAATGAATCCATATGAATCTTCGCTTTAGAATGTGATCCATTAAAACAGTCCGAAAGCATTTTACAATAAGTCAATTCTCCTACTTTTTTTTGTTCTCCCGGAGCGTTTTCCAAAGCTTCAAACTTAAAAACAGCAGGAATTTTAAATCGAGAGGATAAATATTCTCCGGAGGCAAATGCTGTAGCCATGCTAGTAATGGTGCCAAAATGTGGGTGGCCGTTCAGTTGTGCAGAATAATGTATCTCAATTGAACTTTTATTGATTATTTTTGGCCTATAAAGGTCTGCAAGATCTTGTACCAAATGGGCAATTACAACCGGAGGAAAAACTAAAAGTTTATTATGAATTGATTTAGTCGCCACGCTATTAAAATAAACGCTTGGACTTTATAAATCTTTTTAGGATTACTACTCCAAAATAGTTGTAACTACCGATTGGGTGCGAAAATTATAATTTAAGAACTTCAGAAAGTTGAACTAACTTTTCCCGTTAAGTTTTAATAGTAGCAGCTATATTTTTAAGTAAAATGTCTAATAAAGTGCCGGTGTGCGAGATGTGCGGAAGAGCAGGAAACCTTTTAACTGCTGAGATTGAAGGTGTTGAGTTAAAAGTATGTCCTAACTGCACTAAATTTGGCAAGATTAGGCATCCTAATTCTCGAGCTTCGGTTTCTTCTGGCTTTAAACGCCAAACTGCACCGCCAAAAGACATGATTGAATATAAAGTAGTAGATAATTTCGGGCAATTAGTGCGGGAAGCGCGGGAGAAGAAAGGGCTGACTCAGGAAGATTTTGCTAAATTATTGCAGGAACGGGAAGGTTTGGTTTCAAAATGGGAATCGGGCGGACAGAAGCCGAGTTTAGAGACGGCTAAGAAATTGCAGAGGATTCTGGGAGTTACGCTGATAGTGAAAGATGAGGCTGCGGCTGAAGAGAAGCTGGAGAAAGCTGATGGAAAGAAAGTTGGTGATGTGCTTACTTTGGGCGATTTTATTAAAGTAAAAAAAAGGAAGTGATGATTCCCTTCTAAAACCATATTATTATTCCTGCTACTACTCCCCCCAACACCACTCCCCCTAACAAATCCCACCAATCGTGCTTCTTGAGATAAATCCTAGAGTAAGCTACTATTACCGCTACCAAGACAAAGAAAGCAGTGGTATAATTGTTCTGATAATTGTTCCAAAAGAAATAAGCCAGCGTTGTGCACATGAATACGATTCTGGATGTGTGCAAGCTGGGGAAAGATGAGGCGTCTATCCTTTCCAGAAAGTTATGGAATTCCTGCTTTGCCGGACGATTTTTGAAGTGGAATACACGAATTAAAGAAGTAATTCCTACGCATAACACAAATCCAATTACTAACCGAACAAATAATTCCGTTTCTCCTGCTGCTAACGCCAACAGCGAGACTAAACCATAAAAAAATGCGCCCCCTAAAGCGGTTACATCTCTGAAGAAGATTTGTACATACTTGGTGTATCTGCTTTCTTTTGTGGTTTCCATGTTTGAATTCCTATGCTAAACAAATATCTTCTTTTTATAAAGGCACATAAATCAAGACTAACGTTACTAGCACCCACAGCACCATTCCTACTATCATTGTCCTATCTTTAATAACCTTTTCGGGATGCCGGGCTATTTCCGAGCCGGAATTGATCAGGTAATAAAAGCGGAAGATGACAAAGAGAGCAAAAGGCAAGGTAAACAGCAAGTTTTGATGTTCGCTGAGGAAAGAATAAAGCGCGTAAGAGATTATCAGCAGAGTAGTAGATATCGTCATTAGCGAATTTGTCAATCCGTGATTGTACTCTTTAAGCACTTTTCTGGTTTCTCCTGATTTCTCTTTAAGCAAAGTTATCTCTGAATGGCGTTTTCCTACGGATAAAAATAATGAGAGGAAGAACGGGCACAATATCAGCCATGGAGAAATTTTTACATCAATTAATAATGCTCCAGAGATGGCCCTAATTACAAATAACGTCGCGATGCTTAAAATATCTGCGAATATCACCTCTTTCAGCCACAAAGAATAAACCTGTGTCAACACCACTAGCCCCATAACCGAATAAAAAAACCACCGGCTTAGAGAATAACTTAAGATTAAAGATACAATTAACAAAATAATCGCTAGGACTATCGCTGAAGATTTGTTTACTGTTCCCGAAGCCAAAGGCCGATGTTTCTTTTCCGGGTTGAGTTTATCTTTAGGCAAGTCTATTAAATCGTTAATAATATAATTTGCTGAAGAAGCGAGACATAATGCCACAAAACCTAATCCGGCCAGAAAGAGTAGTCCTGAGTTAAATAATTGTGCTACGAAAAATAACGCGAGGAAGATAACTAAATTCTTGTACCACTGTCTTGCCCGAATCAAATTAATGTAATCTAATATTTTTGCCATAGCTTACCCCACTCAGTGTGCATGAATTTATTAATATGTCTCTTTCCAACAGTATTGTACCACAACTTATCATGATAAAATTCCGAGCCGAAAACACAGAGCTTGAACAACGGCGTATGAAATAATAACGGTTCTACAAACTTTAATGCTCCAAAACGGAACAGTTTATCTCCCATAATTACCGGGCTGCGGGAAGTCTGGAAATGAAAATTTACTTTGGAAATATCTTCTCCTACTATTTCAATTTGTCTTGGATCGCCCATTCCTAATCCCCTATCATGAGCTAATTTGATGAACTTGATTTTTAACGGGTCATAACCCATCATCTTGGCAGAAATAGCATCAATAGCTACCTGATCTCCAGAAGCAAGTAAATAATTCTTTATTTTTGGAATCATTGTCCTGGGCCCTGCGCCGTCTCCGGCTACCGTTCCATCCATCACTGCAAACATTCCCGGATGAATCTCTTTCTGGATAGCTAGCAAATCAACCAGCACCTCATGAATCATTTTATGGCAATGGTGCCTTCTCTTAGTAATTAAACCGCCGAAGGCATTTTTTATTGCTCCGGTTATCACCGAGTGTCCGTGGACTTTCATTGTAGGCAGATGGATAACATTCTTTCCCATGAACATTTTTGGAATTTTATGCCCATCAGGAAAAATCTTATCCAGCGCCAGCATCTCTGCTTTCGGCTTATAGTTCACCCACTCCACTTCAGTCAATGGCTCGTATTTCAGCCCATATTTCTGCAGAATAGGAAGCCATTTATTTCCTTTTGCCCCTTTCCACACATCGGTAACTACGGTACGATTTTCTACCGGATGAAGATTCTTGTAGCCGTCTTTCTGTAAAGTCTTGAGCACGCCTTCCAACTGCCAAGGTTCGGTAGAACAAGCCGGATAATACATTGACCAAGACAAGTTGAGTTTAAGAACAGTTTCTTTGTCTTTGCGGATGAATTTTTGGTATTTGGCTAAGTGCATTAGTTTTTGGTAGTCATCGAGAACAGTAGGCGGGGTAGTTTTTAGTACCGCAACGATGGGTTGGTAGGTCATGTTAATTTCTAAGTCGCACCTCTTATTTAAGTTTTTGGGGTGAGCATCATATAAGTGCAGTTTTTGTATTGCGAAGTGAATTCAGGGTTGTTTTCCTGTATGATCTGCTCTAAAAACTGCTTTTTGTGGATGTAACAAGCCTTATCCTGAGGTGGGCAGCCCAAATCACAATCTCCTAGGAATAATAATTTGTAACGGCCTCTTTCTCGTGCATAAATTGTGGGAGCAAATTCCATTCCGTCTAACGTAATTATGGGATTATCTAAAAAAGAGACGAAAGCCGGATCTGAAGTCAGCACCATTCCGGTAATATTGTGTTCGACTACGATTTTGCGTATCTCTTTCTCAAAAGTAGGGGGGCGCTCAAAGTAAAGATTAGAGGGCAGGGGAAGCAGAAGCACAATGGTAAATGCTATCCAGAATGCCTTCGGTTTAATAATTTTCTTCTCCCGGTTTAATTCATATAAATAATTAATGAAGCTGCCAATCATTAGCGAGAGAAAAGGCAGAGCTAGTACTACATATCGGACTTCCTTACGAGGCAGGTACCAAAAGTAAGCTAAAATTAGCAGGGCTGCCCAGATAATGATGCTTTTCTGAGGGCTATGCCATTCTTTTTTCTGGTAAAATAAGTATAATGCTGGAAAAAATAATAAGTATAAGGGATTTTTCACAAAGAACCAGTACAAATAGTACCACCATTCCGAATTATACGCCCAAGTAGCGGTAGTAATAATCCAAGAACCGGAGGTAAAAGGCAGAAAAATATCTTGATAGAGAATATAATTTAAGATAAGATAAGGCATTACTGGAATTAGGAAGCCAAATGAGAGATAGAATAATAAACTTAGCTTCTTTAGTAACGAACTATGCAGTTGTTCTTCCGGTCTGGTTTTAGTTAAAAGTAAAGATATGGCTACTGCTGCCAATAGTATTCCCTGTGGAAATTTAGTGAGAAAGGATAATCCTAAAAATAGTCCGCCCCAGAAATAGTTCTTGGCTGAGGTTTCTTTAACCAAAAAGTAAATTCCGATTAATCCAAACAGTATCGCTAGCGGTTCGGTTAGGAGCAGTCCGGTAAACATGATAAACACGGGAGAAAGTGCAAATATTATTGAAGAGATTATGGCGGCAGTTTTAGAGTAAGCTTTCTCTGCAATTTTATACAGCAGATACACCGAAGCCAAAGAAAATAACAAGTCTAAAAGCTTCCCCATTATAATTGTATTCAATCCCATTTTCCAAGCTATCCCCAGAAGCAGTGGATGTATTAATGGCCGGAACGGCTCCCACATTCCTATCTTCCCTCCTGAAAACAAGAATTTTCCCATGCCCAGGTACACATGAGCGTCCCACCATAAAGGGTAGTTTAATATCAAATACAGCACCCGAAGTAGGAACGCCACCGCTAGAATGAGCCATAACGGTTTTTCCAACAATTTCTTAATTAAATTTTGCAGGAATTTCATGGAGCGTACAAATTTAATGGTCAAATGAATAACTTACTGCTTCTCTGAAATAACTTCCTCTGGACAATGCTCTGATTCTTTCAGCGAGCTGCAGATTAAAGTAAGCAATTGGTCTTTCCCAACTACACCTTCATACTTCTTATCGTCAATTATCAGCGTAGGCTGTTTAGTTATGTTAAATTGATTCATCACTATCTCTATTAAAGGCTCTTCGTATTGAAAGTCAAGGTTTATGGGAAATACCAGCACCTTTTCTCCAAATAC
This sequence comes from Candidatus Woesearchaeota archaeon, assembly GCA_016214025.1. Taxonomy (GTDB): domain Archaea; phylum Nanobdellota; class Nanobdellia; order Woesearchaeales; family GW2011-AR9; genus JACRPH01. Next base: position 6,605 of record JACRPH010000055.1, on the reverse strand, counting down.
TTTTTTGTAATAAGTCAAAATCGTGCCTTGATTAGGGCAGGAAGGGCATTCAGTAGAATAAAAGTATAATATCGGCGCGATATTAAGGCTGCATTTTTGTTTATTCTCAGTTGCTAATAGCCAATAGCGAAGGTTGTCGAGCAAGTACCGGCGCATGATTATCTGCTTTCTTTTATCGGTAGTAGTTTTTTCTTCTTCTTCATAGGCGATAACTTCGCTTAAAGAATCTGATAAGTCTTTAATCGTTTCTTTTAATGCCGTAGAGATAATGGGGCAGTTGTTATAGCTGCTGAATGCATTTAAATACAAGTATTGCGACTGCAGGCTGAGATATTTCACTTCCTGTTCCATATTTATCTCATCCACCAAGTTGTACCGGTGATCGTCAATTATCATCCCCAATGTCAATCCTAACGAGAATATCAGGAAAGTGATTATCCCGGCGAGGACATATTTGTCGGTGCTTATTTTCCTGAAAGCTCCGTCTTTAGTTTCTTTTTCTTCCATTGTTTTGGGTATTGGCTCTTCTTTAGGTTTAACTTCATTCTGCTTAACTTCGCTCTTTCTGCTTACCATTTGACTTTTTTACCTCTCACAAATTCAACCATACATAGGATTAAAATTATTCCCTTTAAAGTATAATAAAATGCAAAGTAAGGAATCAAAGGAACCCATCCAAATCCAAGTATTTTCTCTTTGGCATTGCGATGGGCCTGATAAAAAAAGAACCCGCCGATTATAAACAGGAACAGAATGATAAGGCCTTTTCTAAAATCAGCAAGCAAAAAGTTAAGGAACGTAATCTTAATTTTTAACGTCTGGAGATAAGGCATAAAGTTAAAATTAACCATTATCATCTCTTTGAGGGTCTGAAATAAAGGCAGCACAAAGAAATATCCGGCGATAATTATTCCAGTAACCGCTAATATAAACCCGACTACATTTTTAACCATCTGCATAAGCCCGAAGTCGCCGTATTTTTTGTTAGCAACGAGCTTGCGGTACTGGTGCAGGCAGGCTATTCCTCCCAGGTACCATCGTCTTCTCTGGTGGTAAAATGGCTTTAATTCTGGTGGTGCAGTAGTATATACATAACCATTGGTGCACTGTTTTATCAGATACTGGTGCTGCTGGAGCCGGTAGGCAATTTCTTGGTCCTCAGTAATGTTCTTCTCATCAAAGCCCCCGATCTTGCGGATAATCGCGGTGCGATATAGTGAGAATGGCCCAGGAGCGACGTATAAAGAATCTAGGTGGCTGGATAATCGGGAGATTAAGATGATAACTAAATATTCCAGCCATTGCACCTTCTGCAGCATATTCTGGGGCTGGTACACTTTCATGGCCGGGGTTACAATAGCCAGATTAGGATTGTTTTCTTTTTCATAGATTTGCAGCATCTTTTTTAGCGTGGAACTTTCTACAAAAGAATCAGCATCTAAGCAGGCGAAGAATTCTCCTGTAGCGAGGTTCAAGGCGCGGTTAAGGGAAGCAGCTTTTCCCCGGTTAGGATGGGACAGCAATTGGAAATGGGGCTTGTTTTTAATGTAGGTTCGGATAACTTTTTCAGTATTATCTTTAGAGCCATCATTGATAACAATTACTTCCAGCTTATCTTTAGGATAGTCCAAAGCATGTACCGATTCTAAAGTGCGGAGGATGGTTTTTTCTTCATTATATGCCGGGATTAAAACCGAAACCAGCGGGAACTTACTGATCTTATCAGCTGATTCTTCAATGGAAAATAATCGTTTTTTATCTAAGTATACCAATACCAGAAATACGGAAAAGTACAACGCGACAACATAAGCAATCCATAATATAATGCTGATGACAGTATTCATAACCACCCTCTTAACTAGCTGAAAACTTCTTAGCGTATTTAATCAAATTGATGCAGTGTACACATTCTTTTAGCTACTTTCTTCCGGCCAGCCCTGTTTGTACATCCACACCTCAGCATCTCCAGAGGAATGCACCATTTTAAACTTTTCGTTTCTTAACACCAATATTAGCCCCTGGCCTGAAGGAAAGGCTGGTTTCATCCGGGGCGAGAAATAGATAATTGAAATATTATTTTTATCCAATAACGGGAAAGTGGTGGAAGTGTAAGAAGAATTAAGAATGTTGAGGGCTGTTTCTGCCTGTCCTGGAGAATCTCTGAATGAGGATATCGGCTCTTTTTGGGCAAAATAACGGATGTATTCGCTATTTTCAGGAATAGAGAAGACCGCTCTTTCTTCAGGGACGTTTTCTTTGAGCCAGGTTAATGCTTCAATTTCGTTGGGAGCTGGTCCCAGGTCTGTGACTCGATTTAAATAAGTAAGGGTTGAGAATAACAATCCTAAGATAACTAAAAGGGTAGTGAATTTCTTGATAGAGTCTAAGTTCCAGCGGCGTTCAAACATGCGGATGAATCCAGATGAGGAGAAGGGCAGGAGTGAAATGGTCAGTAAGAAGAGATATTGGGGCCGGTAAATGTAGAGGGGGATGGTTAGTAATATGAATAAATGCCCCCAATAATAGCTCTTTTCCTTCCAGGTGTAAATGAGCCCCCCCACGGTTAAGAGCAAAGCGAATAAGGAAATTCCACTTAATCCTCCTAAATCTGAGACCAGATCTGAGAGCAAATTATAGTTGTGAAAAGGGCCCAGCGAGAGCGGAGTGTCAAAGAAGAGATAATGGGATAAGGCCGTTACCGCAATGATTATTAAGATGAGCTTAACCATGTTGCAGTGTTCTTCTTTATCTTTTTCGGGGGAATAATAGTAGTAAACTAGCAGGGTTAGGAGTAGAAATAGAGAAGAGAATAAGTCTAAAGCAGTGGCTAACATTAGTGGAATTAAAGCTAAGTACTGTAGGAGTTTAGGGTGAGAGGACAGTAGCCACAATCCAATTAGTATCAGACTGATGAAGTAAGAGTAGGTAGAGATGGTGATAAAAGTGAGTATAAATACGGGTGAGATGATTAGGAGTGCTAGATACAAGAAGATAAAATGGTCTGAAAGTTCCAGTCTTTTTGCCAGTTTTAATCCCAAGATTACGGAAAAGAACGCCAAAGCAAGCGGGATGAATGATAAAGTCCAGGAAGGCATAATTTCCTGGGCCAAGTTTAAAGGATAATAGTAATAGTTCTTCCAATTTATCTCTTGAGCTTGAGAGAGATGATAATAACTTTCTGTGCCCAGTAAAGGCTGCCCCTGCCAATACATTGAAAGCAGAGGAACTCCTAAAACTATCGCTACAGCGAGCAGAAGGTAAAGATAACGATATTCTACCAAGTAATTGAGGGCTTCGTCATAGTGGATGTTATCCAACAGCTCTTCACATTTGTCCAAGTGGAGACGGCCTTTGATATTTTCAGTTAAAGTTTCCGATTCTGATTTTGATACCTTCTCTTCCGCATTCATTTTTCATCTCCTAAAGGCGAAGTTAAAGCGCATTCTACGTGATAAATTTTAGTTTCTTCATCATATTGAGTTTTGAAGCAGCTTTCTCCCAAATAATTAAACCCAGGTAAGTCATATTTTAGTTGGGCAGCAGGAGTGAGTACCAAGTAATTTATCTTATACTTGTCAAATACGCTTAAAGCTTGGGTTTGGAATTTAGTGATATATGCATGGTTTAAATCGTTGAATCTGGCTTCGATATTACTGATTAAAGTGAATTGGTCATCCATAAGGTTACGTCGTTGGGAATAATAGGTTACCAAATGCCCTTCTTTGAGAGTGGAAAGTATGCCTGCGTCTGGAGGAGAGTTATCTTTAAGCCAGGCGAATGCGGCGAGCTCTTTAGTAGAGGGAGTACTTTGTTTTAAAGCAGTGCCAATAGTTAGTGGAACGATGGTGAGGGTGAGCAGAATCAAGGTTAACGGAAGCAGACATTTTTTTAATGAGGACAGTTTGGTTTTTTCTATGTACATGGCCAGGTCTTGATAGAATAAAGCGAATAATATGGCTAAGGTTATTCCAAAGAAAGATAATGAGAGATTGAACCGTAGTAACCGGAACCAGGCTAATATGGTGGTAGCGATTACTAAGCTGATTAATAGAAACATCTTTCGGCTTTTCACCTGAAATAAAGATTGGTATACTACCCATATTCCGGCGAGGAAAGGTATTACGCTTACTAATACAATGGCGCTGGGGATAGAAAGATGCGGGAAGTATTCTAAGAGGATTGCCGGCGGAATGTTCTGCCAGATGAAGCTGATTCCATAAGTAATTAATACTTTTTTGAAGAACAGGAATTGGAGCCAGATGAACATGAATAATGAAAATAACATTACTTCTTTCTCTTCAGGCTTAATTTGACGTTCTTCTAAAAATGATAAGAGCAAGTAAATGCCGAAGCCCATGAGCATTAGGAACGCAGCAGAGCTGGTAAGGGAGAGGAGTATGAACGAAGTTAAGTAGAGGTAGAGGTATTTCTTTTCGGAGAGATTTAGGAAAGAATAAATGGTGAAGAAGATCAATGGCAGGAATAACGTTTCCGGGACAAAGTTGTTGGGAGTAGCAAGCACGGGTAAGAAGCCGGCGATGAAAGCGGAGATTAATGAAGAGGTATCGTGGTTGGTTATTTTCTTGCTGATGAAGTAAATGATGACCGTGAGCAATGCCATAAGTATATTTGGAATTAGTTTAGCAGCCAGTTCTAACGGCAGGAGCAAGTCAAAGAAACTCATGAAGTAGTGGAAGAAAGGCAGGAAAACGAGCTCTCTGCCCCCATAGGATAAAAAGTCATGGTATAATGGCAGGCCAGTTTCAGTGATATGCTGCACCTGCCTTAAGTGAAAGTAGGATTCGTAGGTGAAGTTAGGGATAAGGAACGCTAACAGCAGCCTTACGGTTAGGGTTAACAGGAATATTCCCAGGAGCCAGTATTTAGTCTTATTGTCCATCTCCCATTACAGCTTTATTAGCTTCCCCCTCATTTAGGCTTAGTTAAGTGGTTCTATTTTATAAATATAGGGGTGAAGGAAGTGCTGTTTTTAGCAGTGCAGAAGAAATTTGAATTTAATTAACCCCTAAACACCAGATGCTCTATGGTCTTATGTTCATTACCTCTTCGATATTCAAAAGCTACAGTTTCTAGATCTTTTGCTCCGTTTGATTTCTTGATTACAACTGAAAAATTACCTGCTTTTTCTATCTGTTCCAGCTTATCGAATAATATTCCTGGCTCTAACATCTTTAAAGTGCAGGATGAACTGAAATCTACTTTTTCGAACGTGTCTTGTTCTGCGGTAAGCCAGCTTCCATCTGGGTTGGAAATTTTTATGCTAGTTTTAATAACATCTACCGGCACTATCGTATATGGCGTTTCAAAGAAGTGTTTGTAGCTTTTAGGAACTTCCTCAAATTTATCAGCTCTTACGGGCACTACTTTTGACCGGATAAACTGTTCTAATTCATCTACAAACTCGTTGCTGGTGTAAATGGTTTCATTAAACACGTAAAACAAGTCTGAGTCCAGCCTTCTTAATTGGAACATCCGGATTTCAGGGCTATATTCCGGCCGCGTCTGTAAGTCTACAATCTCAGAAGTGACTTTTTGCAGGTCAATCTTTCTGGCAGCAAACTCTTCGGTGTAGGATTCAAATTCGGTTCTGAGTTGAGAGCTTTCCAGTCCGGTTATTCTTGTAAGTGCGTATTTTCCCATGTTGTTAGATGGGCTTCTTACTTTCTTATAAGCTTATATCTACTGGAGTAGTTACGATACTGCGAGGGTGTTGAGTATAAAGAGGTGTTATGCCCAAATCCCCACTTTATCGCTCAATAACCGCTTTAAACAACAAATCTGAGGCTCATCTCTCCAATTAATCTTCTCCATCCCCATAATCTTTATATCTCCGCCCCAGTTTAACTTGCTCCATGCCCAAACTATCTACCGGAATCGTTTTCTTAGACCTATTGCTTAATGGAGGCTATGATGATGATATTGTGACCACGATTTACGGCCCTTCAGGAAGCGGGAAAACCAATTTCTGCTTGATTGCGGCAGTTAAAGTGGCAGAATCCGGAAAGAAAGTTCTCTTCTTAGATACGGAAGGGGGAATCGCAGTAGAGCGTATCAAACAAATTTCTTCTGATTTTAACTACATTCTGCCCAAGATGATCTTCTTCAGCCCCACTAATTTTGAAGAGCAGAAAGAAGTGTTTGAAACTATCCGTTCACTAGCTACTGAGCAGGTGGGATTGATTGTAGTTGATTCCATTTCCATGCTGTATCGCTTGGAATTGGGCAAGAATGAAGAAGTGTATGATGTGAATGCTGCTTTGGGTAGGCAGTTGGCGTTTCTGATAGAAATTGCGCGCAGAAGAAAAATACCAGTACTGTTGACGGCCCAGGTATATAGTGAGTTCGACAACCGGGACCAGGTAAAAGTGGTGGGTGGCGATTTGCTGAAGTACAGTTCCAAGTGCCTGATCGAATTAGTGAAATTGGCTAATGCCCGGGGAATTGTCTTAAGAAAGCATCGCTCCCTCCCGGAAGGATTGGAAGCCCGATTCAGGATTGTAGGGAAAGGGATTGAGGAAGTGCGGTGATTACTGGTGATAAATATTCACACCAAAAACTTCACAAAATAAAGTAATCTCGGCTCT